>CAJQOK010000593.1 GCA_905479905.1 uncultured Aliterella sp. | reverse complement strand
GATAGTGCTTTTACTGGCACTAATGCATAATCTTGTAACTCTGAGAATTCTAAAATCGTAAGTGTTCTTTCTCGCATCTGCGCTCTTGAAAATCCTAACAGCACACCGTAAAGAAGAATATTGTCTTCTACAGAAATTTCTGGATCGAACCCTGCTCCTAATTCAATTAGAGGGGCAATGTGTCCGCGTACCCGAACTTTGCCACTTGTTGGTTGCAAAATACCACAAATTATTTTTAATAATGTTGATTTACCAGAGCCATTAGCTCCTATTATCCCAATTTTTTCCCCAGAATTTACTACCAAATCGATTGTATCTAATACCAAATTCTTCGCTGGCTGACGATATTTACCTTGCAAAATAGATAAAACTGTCTTTTTTAGATCGTAAGAAAATTCTTCTTGGGTTCGTCGCCAAAGCGAAACTTGAGCTAGACGAATTACTTCCATTTACAGTAAATCCATAAATTTATGTCTACACAGATGAAATACAGTCCATCCAAATAATATAATAACAATACTACTCAGCAACGCACCCCAAATTAAACTTAAATCTGGCAGTATTGCTTCTAAGGAAATTTGACGTAGACTCTCAATAATCGGAGATAAAGGATTTAATAATAAAAAAGGTTTTATCTGCTTGGGAACAATATCTGCGGGGTAAAATATAGGACTACTTAATAATATCATGAATACAACTAGCTCATAGAAATATGGCAAGTCCCTAAAAAATACATATAATGCACTTACTAAAAATCCAATGCCAGTGCAAACTAAAACTAAAGCGATACATGGCAATAGAAGAGCTAGTAAATTCACTAAACTTTTTGATTTAATCAAAGTAATCAATGCCAGTAAAGGCAAAACACCTACAGCAAACTGAAATACGTTCGCTGCAATTATTGATACAGGGAAAATGCTTACTGGTAGACGAATTTTGTTTAAAATAGCTCCATTACCCACTATGCTTGCCAAAGCTTGTGATGTAGAAGCTGAGAAGAAATTCATAACTACTAAGCCTGTAAATGCTGCCAATACATAGTTAGTAATAGAATTATTGTAATAGGAGGCAAAAGCTGCACCAAAAATTGCTGTGTATAGCCCTGTCATAATTAATGGGTTTAATAAAGACCAATAAACTCCTAACAAAGATCCCCGATAACGTACTTTTAGATTCCGTGATACCAGAACGTTCAACAGTTCCCAATAGCGCCATATTTGTGGGTATTGCAAGTTTCCTTGTTGTTTAAAACGCTTATTATACATAAAATATTTATTAATAAACTTTTGCGACAATTTTTGCTTCCTCACTAATTATTTATTTACTTTTTGGCAATGAAGCTTATTCTTATATAAAACTTTTATCCTAAAAAGACGGCTACTAGCAAAACAACTCGAAATTATCATGGCAATAGTACCATAAATTAGTTGAAGCTCTAGATATTTGCATGATTGGGCTTAGTTAAGGTAAATTGTATAGCAGTTTCAATCGTCGTCTTGTAAGTTTAGAGCAAATTTGACAAGTGCTGCCAAAACAAAGTCAGTGCAGTAGTTTTTTTGCGCGGAATTAATCAGACAACTAGGCTTGCTTAAAATACGGTCGTCAGCATTATTCGCCCAGCAAGTCAAGCGCAACTGGTTTGGGCAAGATAAAACATAGCAGTGGAATAGTAAGGACTTAGTTGGATATAAGGGATTCTTTTCGTCTGATATGCCGCATCACATCGGCAAAGACAAAACACAACGCCTAGAACAGATAAATGGCATTGTCTGAAAAGAAACCCAGCGATGGTATCGCCAACGACACAAGTTTGCCAAGCTTTGGGAATAAACCAGGATAATTGCAGTGCAAAAATTATTAAAGTAGTAGCTGGGGAAGATCGAGAGAGTTTATAAATTAGTAGAGTTTATAATACTATTATTGATGTCGGAGTTTATTAAGCTACATCGATTAAAGTAGCAGAAACTGCCAAAGTTATTGAAAACACGCAGCAAGACTTAAGTATTACTTTAATGAACAAACTTTCTTTAATATGCGATCGCTTAGGTATTCGCACTCACGATGTATTATTCGCTGCTAATCAAGAACTACGGGGAATAATTATACTAAATGGTATTTGTTCTCATTTAACTCCATTAGTGAATAGTTTAGGTGAACTAAATAGCTTGAGATTTTCTCAGAATATTTGGGAGTCTAATTTTATGGCTAATTCTGGATTTTATACTAATAGGCTAAGATACTCACAATTTTTAGAACTGTTTAGAAAAGCAGGTTTTGCAACGGAAGTAGTTCAAATTGGGCAGTGGGATGTACCAACAGCCAAACCGCAATTGTTTAAAAAATTTATTGCTATGTCTGATGAAGAATTGATTTTATATAGCTTTTCAGTAATTTTACAACCAGTATAATAAAACTATGAGGAACATTTTAGTAACTGGTGCGGCGGGTTTTATTGGCTTTCATTTATGCAAACATTTACTCGAAAAAGATGACCAGGTTTTTGGTGTTGACGATCTTAATAACTACTACGATGTAAATTTAAAGTTAGCTAGATTAGAACAATTACAAAAACAGCCAAATTTTCATTTTTATCAAACCAGTTTAGCTAATCGTGAAGAAATGACTAAATTATTTGCTGAAACAAAATTTGATATAGTTGTTAATTTAGCTGCCCAGGCTGGGGTACGGTATTCTATAAAAAATCCTCATGCTTACATAGATAGTAATGTAGTAGGTTTTACCAATATTTTAGAAGGCTGTCGTCATTCAAAGGTCAACCATTTAGTATTTGCGTCCTCTAGCTCTGTTTATGGTGCTAATACTAAAATGCCGTTTTCAACTCATGATAATGTAGATCATCCTATTAGCTTGTATGCTGCTACTAAAAAAGCTAATGAATTGTTAGCACATAGTTACAGCCATTTGTATAAATTGCCAACTACAGGATTGCGCTTTTTTACTGTTTATGGTCCTTGGGGAAGACCGGATATGGCACTTTTTATGTTTACCAAGGCTATTTTGGCAGGACAGCCAATTGATGTGTTTAATCAAGGGAAAATGCAACGAGATTTTACCTATGTTGATGACATCGTAGCAGGGATTGTTAAGGTCATGGATAAATTACCATCACCTAATCCCCAATGGTCGGGAGACACGCCAGACCCTAGTAGTAGCAATGCTCCTTATAAAATATATAATATTGGCAACAATCAGCTTGTAGAGTTAATGTATTTTATTAAAGTGTTAGAAAATTGTCTTGGCAAAGAAGCTAAAAAAAATATGCTACCAATGCAATTAGGTGATGTTCCTGCAACTTATGCAGATATAGACGATTTATATAAGGATGTAGGGTTTAAACCAATTACTTCTATTGAAACAGGGATTGAACGTTTTGTAGCTTGGTATAAAGACTACTACAAAGTGTAATGAAGATTCTGCAAGTTGGTTTTACTATTAAATATCTTCTGATCTTTCAAATAGATTACTTTTCTGATTTGGGTATATCAGGGGAAATTGCTTGTTATCCTGGTAATGAGGTTGAGGTAGTGGCTTGAGTTAAGCCACCTATAAAGGCAATCCAAGGTAGCAAATAGCCATAAGCCAAAGGTGATGTTATTTGCTGGTACTGCTTTTAAACTTAGCTTTACCTGCTTGCGCGATCGCAAAGACATAGGTATAAATTAATAATTGCGAAATTTGGTTGAGTAAAAGCCATAAGTTACCTAAAACTGAACCTTGGTATCGTGCTTCTAAATCGCGCCTGACTAAAGTTCTTAGCAGATTAAACTTTGTTTGCCAGGGTTTGATTATAGGTAGCGATCGCGTTTTAAGCAAAACTTTTTTCATTCACGGTTTTTTCCATCTCTCAAGAAATCGTACCCTTGTTTGCCAGATTTAGATTAAACCTGTACTCCTTCTCGGTGACAGATTCCGCTAAACTGAGTCTGGGTTTATTACATTATTTTAAGTTGGCATGGAAATAGGACAACAAGTAAAAGTTTGCCGTCTAAGAGATCGCGTACCAGCGACAGTTGTTAAACGATTAGGGGCAGTGGGGACAGTTAAAGGCTTTAAAGTTCTAGATGGGATGAATCTAGGTGTAGTCGTTCAGTTTGAAGACGAATTTGCTACCTGGTTTTTTGAAGACGAACTCAAAGCGGTTTGAAAATTGCGATCGTTGGGGATATCTCTTGGTAGGTAGCCCTAACTATCCGTTGAAGAATTACCCTTTTAAATAGACTTAACCATTGAAAAACTACAATGTCACTGATATTAACCTTTTTGGGTAAAGGCGGCAGTGGTCGCACTACAATAGCGATCGCTGCGGCAAAAAAATTAGCAAGCCAAGGCAAGCGCGTACTTTTGGCGCTGCAAGACACTGGTTTTGCTCTGGATCTGCTGATAGAAACCTCGGTAACGCACGAAGTACAACAAATCGCCCCCAACCTCGACGCGGTGCAATTCAAAGCCTCAGCGCTGTTAGAACGCAATTGGGACGAAGTAAAAAAGCTAGAAGCGCAATACTTGCGGACACCAGTTATTAAAGACGTTTACGGGCAAGAATTGGTAGTATTGCCAGGAATGGATAAAGCTTTAGAACTCAACGCTCTGCGAGAGTTTGATGCTAGTGGAAAGTATGATGCGATCGTTTACGATGGCAGTGGCGATACTACAACGCTGCGAATGTTGGGAATGCCAGAAAGTCTTAGCTGGTACAGTCGTCGCTTTGGTAAGTTGATTACGGAATCTGATTTAGTTAAAACTATTTCGCCTTTTATTCAGCCTTTAATTGCGACGGTGCTTAATGTCAGTTGGACGGGGGATAATTTCGCCGCACCTACTAGCCAAGCTACCAATATTTTAGAACAAGGTAAAGCTGCTTTAGCCGATCCCAAACGATTGATTGCTTACTTAGTTACGACAGATAATCCAATGGCGATCGCAACGGCTACTTATTTATGGGGTAGCGCTCAACAAGTTGGGTTAAACGTTGGGGGTGTAATATTCAATCAAACTGCTGATACACCTACAACCGAGGAATTTGATCCTTTAACTATTAGCACTATTCCAACTACTCCAGTAGGTAGTTGGCAACCGTTAATGGATGCCTTGCCTGATTTTACGCAAACACCAGACGTTCCGAAGCCTATTGAGTTTGATGTCGCAAATCGTCAAGTAAAGCTATTTTTGCCGGGATTTGATAAAAAACAGGTAAAACTTACCCAGTCTGGGCCAGAAGTAACAATCGAAGCTGGCGATCAACGGCGTAATATATTTTTACCGCCAGGTTTGAGTGGGAGAACGGTAAGCGGGGCGAAGTTTCAGCAAGGTTACTTGATAATTTCGTTTTGATTAGAGCAATATAGGGGTAGAAACTTAGGCTCTGCCCCAGACTAATAGTTGCGCTACTACTATTAAATTAGGCGATCGCCTGTACCAACAAGTGCAGGCTATAAATTTACTTAAAAAATCATGTCTGAACAAACTCAATCGTCTCCTGAAGCTAAATCAGAGCAATTAGAATTTCTCGAACCTGAAACTAAAACGCCTTTGGATGTGAAGCCAAGTACCGATGCGCCTCTAGAAAGACTCCGCTCTGCTAAAACTCGGCAAATGCTGGGAATGAAAGGGGCTTCTAGCGGTGAAACATCCCTTTGGAAAATCCGTTTACAGCTAACAAAGCCGATTACCTGGATTCCTTTAATTTGGGGCGTTCTATGCGGTACAGCGTCTTCGGGTAATTTTACTTGGTCGCTAGAAAATGTGCTAAAAGTCGCTACTTGTATGTTGCTTGCTGGCCCATTACTAGCTGGTTATACCCAAACTGTTAATGATTATTCTGACCGCGAAATTGACGCAGTAAACGAACCCTATCGTCCAATTCCATCGGGTGCAATCACGACACCGCAAGTAGTCACTCAGATTTTGACATTATTGTTATCGGGAATTGCGATCGCTTTTACCCTTGATAAATGGGCAGATCATCAGTTTCCCACAATTACGGCTTTGGCGCTGGGCGGCTCATTTTTAGCCTATATTTATGGCGCTCCACCCTTCCAACTCAAGCGCAACGGTTGGTTGAGCGGTTATGCTTTGGGGGCGAGTTATATTGCTTTACCTTGGTGTACGGGTCATGCTTTATTTGGCGAACTTAATTGGACAATTGTAGTTTTGACGCTCATTTACAGTATGGCGGGGTTGGGAATTGCAGTAGTTAATGACTTCAAAAGTGTAGAAGGCGATCGCCAATTTGGTTTGCAGTCTCTCCCGGTTATGTTTGGAGTCAACACCGCAGCTTGGATTTGCGTAGTCATGATTGACTTATTTCAAGCCGGAATTGGTGCTTATTTGCTAAGTTTGCATGAAAATGTTTATGGTGCGATCGTTCTACTGCTAATAGTGCCGCAAATAGTTTTCCAAAAGATTTATTTCCTTCCCGATCCTCTCAACAACGATGTTAAGTATCAAGCCAGCGCTCAACCCTTCTTAGTTTTGGGAATGTTGCTTACGGGTATTGCGTTGGGTCATGCTGGAATTTAAGGCAGATAGATTAACTAAGCTGATGAAATACATTAACATGGCTAATAATAAGTTGTTAGCCTGCCAAAAATGATTGTGTTTCAACTACTGCAAGTTTTAATTCATTTCGTCCAGCCAATACTTGTGCCGATTTGTTTTTTGTCTGCTTGGTCTTTAACTTTTCTATTCTGTTGGAGTTTGTGGAACGCCATCCAAGACGGCGCGGCGATTACGCAGAAAATGCACCAGATTCCTTGCTCCGGTTGTCAGTTTTTTACTAATGACTATCGCCTAAAATGCACTGTGCGACCTTCAATCGCTAATACCGAAGATGCGGTTTCCTGCATGGATTATCAGTCAAAAACTAATTCGATGTTTTACTAAAGTGTAATTGTCAAATGCTGATTCAAAAACTGAGTGATTGCGATGAATTTGTGGCTGGGGATAATACTTTGCTGCGGGAGTTGCTACACCCCGACAAACAGGCGATCGCATTGGGTTATAGTTTGGCTCATGCAACCCTACCTGTAGGCAAAACTTCTCAGCCGCATTCCTTAACTACATCGGAGGTTTACTACATTTTGAGCGGTAAAGGGGAAATGCACATTGATTCAGAAGTTCAAATCCTTGTACCAGGGGATGCGGTGTACATTCCCCCCGATGCAAAGCAATTTATCTACAACTGCGGTGATGAGGCGCTAGTGTTTATTTGTATTGTCGATCCGGCTTGGCGCAAGGAAGATGAAACTGTTTACTAAGCGCCTGTTTTTGCTGCCATTATTGGCGATTAGTGCAATGATCGCTATTTGGTTAGTAACTCTACCTGCTTACACACAAAAAGTAGATTGTCGTCCGCAAATCGTTTTACCACCACAAGTTACCTCTATCAACATTGCTGCTTCTAAAGAATGTAAAGACTCCAAAAAGCGGGTGATTAGGCGATCGCAACTATCCCAGCAGCTAGCACTAGCTAAGGTTGTTTATTTAGGCGAAACTCACAACAGCGCGGAAGATCATCGCCTGCAATTAGAGATTATTAGGGAATTACAAAAGAAAAATAGTAAGGTTGCGATCGCGCTTGAAATGTTCCAACGTCCCTACCAAGGTGTTGTGAACGATTACTTAG
>CAJQOK010000592.1 GCA_905479905.1 uncultured Aliterella sp. | reverse complement strand
AATATGAATTGCTACGGGGGTGTAGTGTTCAGTCAACGGGTACTGCTAACTTTGGTAGACAAAGGTATGAGTCGAGAGGATGCTTATACAGTGGTGCAATCTTGCGCTCATCAAGCTTGGAATCAACCCCAAGGGAACTTTCAAGACTTAATTAGCAAAGATTCTCGTGTAATGGAGGTTCTATCAGAGGCAGAAATCAAGGGTTGTTTCGATCCTAAGCATCATCTAAAGCACTTAGACGAAATTTATCAAAGATTAAGTATTTAGAAAGAAGCCAAACATCCAAAATCTCGTCTAAATATTAATTGAGTCGAGAGCGCTGACTTTATTTCTCTATGGTTGAAATTTTAACGGCGCTTTCCGCTTCGGCGGCGGTGGGAATCAGAATTGCCTTACCTTTACTTAGCCTCGAACTGTTGCGGGGCGAGGCTTTGTGGTCTGCACTTCCATTTATAGCTGCTATCAATCCATCAATTAGGTTAGCTATTCTTTGCACATTGTCTTTGCTTGAACTATTGATTTCTAAACACTTGCTTGGTCAACGTTTGCTGCAAGTTATTATGCTAGTAAGTAGCCCAATTGCTGGAGCAATTGCGGCAAATTTTAATGCGATCGCCTTGCCAATTTGGCTAACTGGGATAGTGGGCGGTTTGTTTGCTTTCGTACTCCAAAGCGTTCAAACTGCTTGGTTTTATCGACAAACAAGGCTACAGGTAGGGTTTGTCTTTGCTCAAGACATTTTAGCTATTTTATTGGCGTTCTTAGCAGTTAAATTACCTCAATTGGGCGGGATTATCGCCCTAGGTTTATTGTGGTGGGCAATTCGGAGTTACCAAGTTTCAGCTAAATGGTACAAAAACAAATCGGGCGATCGCGCAAATTAACTTACAAAATTCCCACAAAATGCAGCAGTCCGCGACCAGTTATTAGCTCTAAAACTAATGCAATAAAGCCCAGCATCGCAATCCGACCGTTCCAAACTTCCGCCGATGTTGTCATCCCCAATTGCCAACGTTCTTGAGGATACATTTTTAGATTTTTCTTAATTTGTTTGACTTGAGACAACTTCAAATCAGGACTATTAACTGCTTCTATAACCAAATCTGCCAAAGATTGAATAAATAAAGGGTGCGTATTCAAAGCGGGGACGCGGCGAAAGTTGTGAATCCCGGCTTTTTCTGCTACTTCGCGGTACTCAATATCAATTTCTTGTAGTGTTTCGATGTGTTCGGAGACAAAGCTAATTGGTACTACAGCTAAATCATTTACACCTTTTGCGCCTAATTCATTAAGAGCATCTTCCGTATAAGGCTGGAGCCATTCTACAGGGCCAACTCTGCTTTGGTAAGCTAAAGTATGAGGATTCGGTCGCCCCAAAGTCTGCATAATTAAGCTTGTGCATTCTTCAATTTCTTGCTGATAAGGATCGCCAGCTTCTTCAACGTAGCTGCGAGGTACACCGTGAGCGCTGAAGAATATATGCGCTTTGTCAGGGTCAGAAAACTTTTGTAACTCTCCAGCAATCAAATCAGCCATTGCTTGAAGATAGTTAGGTTGCTTATACCAAGAAGGAATAACTGTGTATTCAATCTGGGCAAGTTTTGGATCTTCTCGCCAAATTCTTTCTAATAAGCGAAAGCTAGAACCACTGGTACTAATAGAAAATTGGGGATATAAAGGCAGAATTACTAATTTATCAATTTGGTCGCGTTTAATCCGGGCGATCGCTTCTTCGGTAAAAGGATGCCAATAACGCATTCCTACATAGGTATAAGCCTCATTTCCCAATTCATTTAATCGGTGCTTGAGGGCTTGCGCTTGTTCTTCAGTAATCCGTCGCAAAGGCGAACCGCCGCCGATTTGCTTGTAGTTGGCTTGAGATGTAGTTGTGCGCCGAGTTGAAATAAACCAAGCTAAGGGTTTTTGTAACCACGTAAAGGGGAGGCGAATAATCTCCGGGTCAGCAAATAAGTTAAACAGAAAGGGGCCCACATCTTCTAGTTGATCTGGCCCGCCAAGATTAAGTAGCAATACCCCAATACGACCCATAACAGTTACAATGCCCTAACTTTTCAGCTTCGTTACCAATTTTAACAATATATCTCTAAAATCATCACCTTCGACAGGTACAACTATTTTCCGAGTCTAGAGACTGATTGCTGTCGCTAAGATTGGTTTCAACGCCGGATTTTTATAGAACGATGGGGGGGATTTTGCCTTAATTCTTGTGCTGCGTTGCTGTTGTAGTCGTCTTGAATTGTCGAAAAATTCTCAAACCAGCCACGCCGCCAGAAAAATACCACCATACCACCACCAATTATTGCCATTAAGGCTAGACAACCTGGATAACCCAAGTACCAGTTCAATTCTGGCATATTCCAGGGCGATTTTTCGGTGTTGAAATTCATGCCATAAATTCCGGCAATAAAAGTTAAGGGAATAAATATTGAAGAAATTACTGTTAGCAGCTTCATAATTTCGTTCATTTTATTACCAACGGCAGATAAATACACATCCATCAAGCCGGAAGTCAACTCGCGGTAAGTTTCTACCATATCCATAACTTGAACTGCGTGATCGTAACAGTCGCGCAGATAAACGCGCACATGGTCGCTAATTAAGTCGCTATCATCTCGAATTAAAGCATTAATAGCGTCTCGCTGCGGCCAGATTGCCCGACGCAATGATAATAGTTCGCGGCGGACGCGATAAATTTTTTCTAGAGTCTTGCGGGTAGGATTTGCTACTACTTCTTCTTCTAATTCCTCAATTAGCTCGCCATAAGCTTCTAATACTGGGAAAAAACCATCAATGATCGCATCAATGAGTGTGTAAGCTAAGTAATCGGCTCCATGCTTACGGAGTATACCCTTATCCTTGCAAATGCGCGATCGCACTTGGTTAAAGCAATCGTACTGTGCTTCTTCTTGCACTGTCAGTAAATAATGTTTTCCTAGTACAAAGCTTACTTGTTCTTGATGAAAGCCAGTAGTGTTAGTTAAAGGCAATACCATTTGAGTAATAATCACCAATTGATCGTCGTAATCTTCTACTTTTGGGCGTTGAGGTACATTAACAATATCTTCCAAAACCAGTGGATGCAGAGCGAATATTGTTCCAATCCTTTGCAAAATATCTTCACTACCCAAACCTTGGACATCTACCCACGAAACCGATTCACTGTCAAGGTGCGGAATCAAATCTTCTGGCAAAGCTATTTGCTCGTGAGTATAGTGTGTATCTTTGTAATCGATTAACTCAATTTGTGATGGTGACGCATCGGCGGCAATATTCAAAGTTCCAGGTATACTACCGGGTTGCTCGTTAAAATAATCTTTACGAGGTTTTTTGAGAGTGTGAGCAAGGCGCGAACGGATTTTTGTCATATTGCCCATATTTACTTAGATAATTTCTTTTTCAGCTTATTGAGTGTACTTTGGGCAAATAACTTAGTAGTTTGAATTCTTGTCAAGCCTTTAATATCAGCACTATAAGAATTTTTACTGTCAAAAAAGTTATTGATATCTTTGAGAATTATTTGCAGGCGTTGAGTAATATTTTCTACTCGATACTCATTTAAGATATATTCTGGCAAATTAAACTCTAAAGGACTTTCTATTACTTTTAATATACGTTGCACATCGTATTGTTGGGAGTACCCAGCAATTTTGTAGCAATTAAAACCCGGATCTAAATAATCAGACAATCCATGATTAATACTCGAAAAAACCTGACATCCACACGCCATTGCTTCCAATGGTTGCAGTCCAAAGCCTTCGCTAACTCCTTGCAATGCCCAATATTCGGCAGAATCGTAAAGATAAACTTTGGCGCGATTAAATAACTTTGCCAAATCTTCCACGTAGGAATCAACTACATAGACATTACACTTTTTTTGCAACGTTGGTATTAATTGTTGCATTAAATACTCCGAAGACTTGCGTTTTTGTACCAAAACATCAATATCGCGATCGAGGGAAAAATTGCTAAATTCTGCACTAATTTGATTAGGTAAGTAGTAAATTAGCGAGTTTGGCGACTTTTGCCCCCAATAACCCATAGTATTGCGGCTAACGGTAATAATCGGCATATTTGCAGGCAAATTAAACTTATAACCTGCGCTGTGGGCATGATAAATGACATTGTACGCCTTTAACTTGGCAACAAGTTTAGCAATATCAAAGCCCCAGCTAATTACAAAAATTGCATTATCTAAATCTTTATTTTGCAGGACTTCATCAATAAATAAAGTATCTTTTTCTCGTTGACGATAAGTAACAACTTCGCAGTTACAGACAAGTTTTGCAAGATTAAAGGTTTTTAACTCCGCCCACAAACCACCACAGGCAAATTTAGCACCCAAACCAGGGACTAAAAAGTATAGTGTCCTCATTGCTTTATTCCTCTACACAAAATCGCCTCTCTAGGCGTTAATACTAGCGAAATATGAGAACAGATCGTTGTGGGCGTTACTAATTAGTTCTTACCGTTCCGGTTTAGAATAAAACAAAATTATATTTGTTGATTTAACCTTAATCTATGACTGTTCGCGTCCGCATTGCTCCAAGTCCTACCGGAAACCTACACATTGGCACGGCGAGAACTGCTGTATTTAATTGGTTATATGCCCGTAATCAGGGCGGTACGTTCATTTTACGGATTGAGGATACAGATGTCGAGCGATCGCGCGATGAATATACCCAAAATATATTTGATGGCTTGCAATGGCTAGGACTAACTTGGGATGAAGGCCCTTT
>CAJQOK010000591.1 GCA_905479905.1 uncultured Aliterella sp. | reverse complement strand
AGGCGTTTTAGGCGTTATTTTTGAAGCTAGACCCGACGCGGCTATTCAAATTTCTACTTTAGCGATTAAGTCGGGAAATGGCGTAATCCTCAAATGCGGACAAGAGGCAATCCATTCTTGTCAAGCAATTTTAACAGCAATTCACACGGGACTTGCTCAAACAAACATTAGCCCCGAAGTTGTGCAATTACTTACAACTAGGGAAGAAACTTTAGAACTATTAAAGTTAGATAGGTATGTAGATTTAATCATCCCTAGAGGTTCAAATTCTTTTGTCCGCTTTGTGCAAAATAACACGCATATTCCGGTACTAGGTCACGCTGAAGGAATCTGTCATTTATACGTGGATGCGGCGGCGGATATAGCCAAAGCTGTAGAAATTGCCATTGATGCCAAAACTCAATATCCCGCCGCTTGCAATGCGATTGAAACGTTGCTAGTTCATACTGATATTGCGGCGAAGTTTCTCCCCGTTGTCGCAAAGGCTTTACAACAGCGCTTTGTAGAATTAAGAGGCGATGAAAGTACACGAAAAATTATTGATGTAGCTTTCGCCAACGATACCGACTGGGAGACTGAATATAGCGATTTGATTTTGTCAATTAAAGTAGTCGATTCTTTAGCTGATGCGACTTCCCACATTAATTATTATGGTTCAGGACATACCGATGCGATCGCAACGGAAGATTCTACCACTGCAAATATTTTTTTATCCCAAGTTAATAGCGCTGGTGTATACCACAACTGTTCTACGCGCTTTGCTGACGGCTTCCGCTATGGTTTTGGGGCAGAAGTGGGAATTAGTACCCAAAAGCTACCCCCGCGCGGCCCAGTGGGCTTAGAAGGGCTGGTTACTTATAAGTACCAACTTGTAGGAAATGGACATATTGCGGCAACTTATACAGGGGTTGATGCCAAATCTTTTCAGCATCGGGATTTAGACTAAAGCTTTAAGCAGTGCTTGGAGTTTGAGTTGAATTTCGGCTAATTCTTTATCTGGGTCAGAACCCTCGACAATTCCTGCTCCTGCGTACAGTCTAGCGCGATCGCCATCAATTAAAGCCGAACGAATCCCCACAATAAATTCGCTATTTCCTTGATAGTCTACCCATCCTAGAGGTGCGGCGTACAATCCCCGTTCAAAGTCTTCATAACGCCGAATTTCCGCGCAAGCTAAATCTCTAGAAACTCCTGCAACGGCGGGGGTAGGGTGCAATTGTGCCACAATTTCTAAAGGATGCACATTAACGGGGATTTTTGCCTCTATTGGTGTCCACAGGTGTTGAATATTGCATAGTTGGCGCAGTCTTGGGGGTAATATATCGGCTGCTATTCCTAACTCCTGTAAGTGTTGAGTGATAAAGTCTATAACTACTTTATGTTCGCGTTTTTCTTTGTCGCTACTTAGTAATAAATTGCCTAAGTCTGCGTCCTCAGTGGCGGTTTTTCCTCTGGGGGCGCTTCCGGCTAAAGCATCGATAACTAATTGGCGATCGCGTATACTGATTAAACGTTCTGGACTTGCACCGATAAAGTTTTGTCCTTTGCCGTTGCTGGTGGAAAATACATAACAATTTGGGTGGATTTGCCGCAAATTATTTAAAGACTTATATAAGCTGAAATCCTTGCCAGACAACACATCTAAGGTTTGGGCTAAAACTATTTTATCTAGCTTTTTCTGCTGGATAGATTCAAGCGCCGATAAGATGGTTTGTTTGAATCTCTCTATATTCGAGACATCTTTTTTGATTAACTTACCTGGTAGATGATATTTATTTAATTGATAATCTAAGCTGAGAATATTTTGAATATTGGTTTTTAAGTCGTCTAGTAGTAGTTCTAAGTTAGTTTTGGCATCAATTGCTACATTAGCAACCAATGTACAGAAGTCGCTATTTTTCGTAATTTGCCAGCGAGGTAAAAACACTGTAGCGGCGGGAAAAGGATAATTTGCCCCATTGTCGTCAAAAAAACTAAAACTACAGAAAAAACGCGGCGGTAAAGCAATATTATTAAGATTGCTAAAAATTACTGTCTTTGCTTGACAAGATTTGATAAACTCTTGAACTTTGTTAAATCTATTTTTACCATGTAAATGTAATTGAGCGATCGCATCCATTGCCGCCGTTGCTTCTTGTTTGCCTTTATGCTCAAAATAAAAGTTTAATTGTTCAACTTGGGCAATATTTTCAAAAACAACTAACGGATCTACTTGTTCAATTGCCATAGGTATGCTAACGAATTGCTGGCAACTATTGAGCAAACATTTTTGCTGGCAAGCGTAGAGAAATTGATATAGTTTTTTGTAGTCTAAAGAAAAACTGGTAAGACAAGGTAGAACTGGCATGGATGTAAAAATAGTAAACTTTTTTAAACTTCCGTTCTTAAAAAGCGGCTGCTTGTGATGATATTTCTAGGGGTATCATATTGGGGCGACCTTTAGCCACTTAGTCAAAGATTAAGTTTTATGCTCATTACTGTACCTTTGTCTCCCGTATAGTATATAAGTCCTAGCTGTTATTAATAACATACCTTTATGTTACCGAATAACTGTCCTATTTGAAAAATTAAGTTGTATAAAAAAATGAATGTAAAACCCCAATTAAATGTTATTAAACTAAAGGTTTGATATTCAGTTATTTGTAAATACATCAAGGCATCTTTTATTTAACACTTTTTTGGAATGACAATAAAAAGAATTTAATTAATATTATGACTACCGAATTTATCTCCTACTCAAAACCTAACTTGTGGATGGCAGCAATTAAGCCGCCGATGTATAGTGTTGCTATTATTCCTATTTGGGTAGGAACGGCGGTAGCTTTTGCCGAAACTAAAATATTTTTTGGATGGCATTTTACTACTTTTTTGATATCAGCAATTTTGATTGTTGCTTGGATTAATCTTAGTAACGATGTTTTTGACTCAGAAACAGGCATTGATAAAAATAAAGCTCATTCTCTGGTAAATTTAACTGGAAACAAACAGCTAATTTTTTTGTTAGGTAATTTGTTTTTAGGTTTAGGTCTATTTGGGATACTTGCGATCGCATTTTGGCAAAAAGACGTAACTATTATTGGCTTAATCTTATTGTGTTGCGGATTAGGCTACACCTATCAAGGGCCGCCTTTTCGCTTAGGCTATCAAGGTTTAGGCGAAATCATTTGCTTTATTTGTTTTGGTCCCTTGGCTGTCGCCGCCGCTTACTACAGCCAAGCGCAAAGCTTCTCTCTAACTAGCTTATCAGCTTCAGTTGTGGTGGGAGTTGCCACAAGTTTAATTTTATTTTGCTCACACTTTCACCAAATAGCCGACGATTTAGCCGCCGGAAAAAAATCGCCGATTGTGCGTTTAGGTACTTTAAAAGCTGCTAATTTATTACCTTGGCTGGGTGGAAGTATTTATGTACAGACAACGATATTAGT
>CAJQOK010000590.1 GCA_905479905.1 uncultured Aliterella sp. | reverse complement strand
GGCTCGATGGTGGGAAGAAGTGAAGCAAATTTGCGAAACGCCTTAAAAACTGCCGAATCGATTTCTCCAGCAATTTTATTCATTGATGAATTAGATAAAGCGTTTGCTGGAAATACGGGTTCGGGTGATTCGGACGGCGGTACATCAAGTAGAATATTTGGTTCTTTCCTCACCTGGATGCAGGAGAAAACGTCTCCCGTCTTTGTGATGGCAACGGCCAACCGCGTCGAACGCTTGCCAGGGGAATTTTTACGCAAAGGACGCTTTGACGAGCTATTCTTTGTAGATTTGCCCACCGCCGACGAGCGCAAAGAAATATTCAACATTCACTTGCTCAAACGCAAGCGAGATATTACTCGCTTTGATTTAGAGCAATTGGCAAAAGTTGCTGATGGGTTTTCTGGTGCAGAAATTGAGCAAGCATTAGTTGCGGCTATGTACGAAGCCTTTGCTCAAGACCGGGAATTTACCCAATTAGATATTATTGCGGCTATTAAGTCCACGCTGCCTCTGTCGAAAACCATGACAGAACAAGTCACCGCCTTGAGAGATTGGGCAAGACAGCGTGCTAGACCTGCTGCAACCTCCGTAGCTGAATATCAGCGTATGGAGTTTTAAAAGCTTTCTCCTGCTACCACAGGGGGAAAGGCTGGCAATTGCCAGCAGTTGACAAAAAAGTCGCCTTGGTTATCCCGTTTCAAACAGCGCGACGAAACCTGACCAAAACTGTTGTCGTTTTAATTCAGATTTCCTAGGAGGAAACCCAAATGTCCCATTTTAGCACTCTACGCACCAAAATCGCTGATGCCGAAATTCTCAAGGCTTCCTTACGCGACTTAGGCATCAACACCAAGACCGAAGCTGACGTTCGCGGCTACAACGGTCAAAGAGTTCGTGCTGACCTAGTTGCAGTATTAGAAGGCGAATACGATTTAGGCTGGTCACGCAACAGCGATGGTTCTTTTGACCTAATTGCTGACCTATGGGGCGTTGCTAAAAAGCACAACCAAACTGAGTTAATCAACTCTATCAACCAAAAGTACGCTGTTAACAAGACTTTATCAGAAGTCAAGCAACGCGGTTTACAAAATGCTAACGTCCAGCTAGTTGTAAACAAGTAATTTGACTTTCAGCGCGTTTCAAAACTTAGAGGGTTAACCTAACAAAAATAGGTTAACTCTTTTTTTTATTATGTAGCTCAAATTACAGCTTTCAGTTTTTGAGCCGCTTCGTTTAGTTGTTCAGTGCTGGCTTTAACTTGCGTAATGCCACTCGCGCTTTCTCTGGCGCTTAAATTGAGCGAATTCATGGCGGTAACTACTTGCTGTACAGCGAAAGCTTGTTGTTGAGCGCTGAGGGCAATTTGTTGGCTATTGAGAAACACATTATTAATAGAGTCAGCGAAGTATGCAAAGGTTGTAGCGGTAGAATTAGTAAGCTCTAAACCTTGGTCTACAGTTTTAGTACCTTCATCAGTTACCAGAACTTTTGATTGACAGCATTAGTACCTTCTTCGGCTAACACTAATGCTTGACACGCGTTAGCCGCCGAGGCAGTGGCTTGTTCAGCAGATTGGTGAGCAGACGCGCCCAATTCTTCTATCGTAGTTGTAGTTTGATTTACAGAAATTGCTTGTCCGGCGATCGCCCGTTCTTGTTGTTGTACAGTAGAAATTACCCGCGCTGCATTATTTTGATTGCTTGGTCATAGCGCGTCATCGTCCGCAATACACTTATCCAAGCAAGTAGTAAGATAACTAAAGTAATCAAGAGCAGTGCGATCGCCATAAATGCCTGCTGAGATTTTGATTGGATGATAGATGATGTTTACTCATGACACTATCTAGGGTTGCCAAGGTCTAATAGTAACTAACGTGCGTTTCAAGCTATTTTAGTTAAAGTTTTCCTCTACTATTTTTGTTGACGAGAAAAGGCAAGAATATCAAGTTCGCGGTTTAAGCTCAAAACATTGACACCTGGTTCGCCAAAAATGCCTAAAAATCTGCCTTGAGTGTGTTTAACAATCAAAGGCGCGATATCTTCAGTAGACAAGTTGCGGGCGGTGGCGACTTTTTCTAACTGCGCGATCGCACTTGCTACAGTAATATGTGGATCTAAGCTGGAACCAGAAGTATAAACTAGGTCGGCGGTAGGTCGCACATTAATTTCTTGCAACCTTGTAACTTCTGCTTGAATGCGTTTAAGTAAGTCAGGATTGCTAGGAGCAAGGTTACTCGCACCGGATAAGCCTGTAGGCGAAGCCTCTTTTCCTTGGCTGTAAGTGCTGGTACTGGGACGACTTGAAAAATACTGCTCTGTAGTAAAAGCTTGACCAATTAAAGCCGAACCGATTAGTTTTCCTTCTAAGTTTGGGACTAAACTACCATTAGCTTGGTAAGGAAACGCTACTTGAGAAATCGCTAAAACTAGGATTGGATAAATAATTGCTGTTAGTACCCATAATACTAAAGTCATCCGAATTGCTTTAGTAGTTTCGCCAATTACTGACATAAGCTAGAAGCGCTCCGGTTGAAAGACGACAACAAATAAATACACTACAAGTCCAAAAGTTAGCAAACCCAGTAAACCCAAAGCGTAAGCATGGCGGCGTTCTAAAGCGCCACTAGCGGCGGCATAAACGGCAGGTGCAACAACCAAATTCAAACACAGTAGTAAAAAGGCATATAGGGGCAATTTCTGCCTACGCCACTCAATTCCACTCAATAGATTAATGTTTTCCATGTTTTTGTAGTTTAAGCTAAACCAATTTGAGTAATTACCCAATCAATTACCTTAACTGCTATAAATGGCGCAATTACGCCACCTAAGCCGTAAATTAAGATATTTCTTTGCAACAACTGATTAGCCGTCAAGGGTCGAAATTTTACCCCCGTTAGAGCTAAAGGAATCAACGCCGGAATAATCAAAGCGTTGTATATCAATGCTGACAATACGGCGGAATTTGTGCTAGTCAAGCGCATGATATTAAGACTATCTAGCCGCGCCGAGGTAAAGATTACCGGAATAATCGCAAAGTATTTGGCAATATCGTTAGCAATCGAGAAAGTCGTCAAAGCACCACGAGTAATTAGTAATTGCTTACCAATTGCCACAATATCAATTAATTTTGTGGGATCGGAGTCCAAATCGACCATATTCGCGGCTTCTTTGGCGGCTTGGGTTCCCGTATTCATTGCTACGCCGACGTTTGCCTGAGCTAAAGCTGGAGCGTCATTAGTGCCATCTCCAGTCATTGCTACTAATTTACCTTGTGCCTGTTCTTGTTTGATAACTTCGATTTTGTCTTCGGGGGTAGCTTCCGCGATAAAGTCATCAACTCCCGCCTCCGCCGCAATTACTGAAGCTGTAATTCGGTTATCTCCTGTCAACATGACGCTGCGGACACCCATACGCCGCAATTGATCGAAACGTTCGCGGATACCAGGCTTAATAATATCCTTCAAATAAATTACGCCGTAGACATCGTTATTTAAAGCTACAGCCAAAGGCGTACCACCTAAATTAGAAACTTTTTCGTAAGCAGTATCCAAATCGGGAGTCAAAGTACCGCTACGTGATCGCACAAAGCCTTTAACCGCATCTACCGCACCTTTTCTCGTCTCTCTCCCATCGGGCAAATTTGTACCACTCATCCGGGTTTTAGCTGAAAACTCTAACCCTTCTGCCGTGCTGCGGTCAAAATCGACAGTTGCGCCTAATTTCTCCGCTAAACGCACAATCGATTTACCTTCTGGGGTTTCATCAAAAATACTAGCTGCCAGCGCCACTTTAGCAATATCATCCATTGAGTGACCGTTGACGGGGATAAATTCTTCAGCTAGGCGGTTTCCTAGAGTAATAGTTCCAGTTTTGTCTAAAACCAAGGTATTCACGTCGCCGCAAGCTTCTACCGCCCTGCCAGAGGTGGCAATGACGTTAAATTGAGCGACTCTATCCATCCCGGCAATGCCGATCGCACTGAGCAAGCCACCGATAGTGGTGGGAATTAATGCCACAAGTAAAGCAATCAAAACCGTGACGCTGACTGGGCTACCTACATAACTTGCGATCGCGCTTAAAGTTGCAACTACAAACAAAAA
>CAJQOK010000589.1 GCA_905479905.1 uncultured Aliterella sp. | reverse complement strand
TTTGGCTCCCTTTTGGTTGCATTTTCGTTCCCTTTTGGAACCTTTTCGCAACGCACCAACGCCAAGCCAAATTCGCAGTTGTATGGGCAAGCTTTTTGATGTTCATGCTAATCATGAACGCCAAATGAAGCGGGAAAAGACAAGCCTTAGAGAAGTTGATTTACCAATGCTATGGATTCTTTCTCCTACAGCATCAGTGCCGCTACTAAATGGATTTAAGGCTACCCTTGATAAAGATGGGTGGTCGTCTAGAGTTTATTTCCTAGGAGATCATCTGAAAACAGCGCTTGTAGTAATTCACCAATTACCGCGTACTTCTGAAACCCTGTGGTTAAGAATTCTAGGAAAAGGTACAGTTCAAAAACAGGCTATTGCTGAACTAGCGGCACTTCCTGCGGAGTATCCATTACGTTCAAATGCGCTTTTATTACTGACTAATTTACAGGCGAACTTACAAACCAGTAAAAATCTAGCCCAAGAGGATAGAGAATTAATTATGGAATTATCACCACTTGTTTTGCAATGGCGAGAAGAAGCTCTACAAGAAGGAATGCGGGCAGAACGCCGTGCCATGATGGAAAACCTGCTTAGAGTGCGCTTTGGCTCATTGGATGACCAATTATCGGCAATTATTGAGCCAATGCTGGAGTTGCCGTCCGAGGAGTTTACCCGCCTGTTATTGCAATTATCTAATCTATCCCGCGAAGAAGTGTTAGCTAGATTTAGCGAACGCTTTAACTAATGGAACATCAAGCAAAGATATTCTCCCAGCGTAGTGTCCGATGGGCGCAAATTGCTATTGGATTAGATTGCTAAAGGAGAGCAAGTAAAATCTGAATTGGAAAGACTGGTGAGAATAGTTTATTTAGGTAGTGAGGCGAAATGAGCAGTCCTACAGTAAATTACGCGCTTGGCTGAAAGCCTCTCCATCTCCCCGAAGAAAATCCCTTTCGTTTTTACACACCTAAAATTCTAGTTGCCATTATATACAAAGCCGTTTTTAACTACTCTACTAGAGTCACAGTGCGGATAGAAAATGGCATTTTCTGGCATAGTTCTTTTTTACAGACATTTATCTTATATCCTTAGCTATTCAGGACTACCGCTTCTTTTTCCTTAGCTTTTCTTAGCCCTGCCCAACGCTCTGTAATAGCGTTTAGAATCTCTTCAATGTCGGTAAATGAGGCTTCAGCAATTAGCTCTGTCCAAAGAATGCGATCGCCTCCCAGCATTTCCCCAACTGAGCGCGAAGAAAGCATTTCTTCCCAGTAAGCCTCTTGAAACTCTTTGGGCATTGACCGAATTAACTGGAAGAACTTACTTACTCCCAGTTCAATCTTGCTATTGAGAAATCTACTAACTTGGCTTTTTTCCAACCCAGACATACGACAAATTTCAACGCAACCATAGTTGAAGCGAGTCTGACTATTGATTTTGTTAAAAACTATTACTTCTCGGCTCATTTTGCTGGGAAACCTTTGGAGATATGCAAGTATGGGATTTATCCAAACATATGTATTTTAGCATTCTAGTAGGAAAAGGATTTAATGTGGATAACAAAATTAAAGAAAAGTTTTATCTGTTTTATCTACTGACTCCAGAGATGGTCAGGAAACTTAGGAAATCAAATTTAACTTTCACGGGGTGGAAGCTATGAAGCCACCTAATCACCTTGAACCCATTTGGCGATCGCTGAACAAAAATTAGCCCCGCACTGCTGACAACAGAGCGAGGCATTCCATTTACTTATTTTCGTATATCTTCGTAGTCCTTCGTGTACGAATACCAATTTTGTACACGAATACCAACTTCTATATCAATTATGGCACATTTGAAGACAAAGATTCAGGGAAAGTTTTACGCACGAAGTCTGGGCGCAGTACCCAAATTTAAGAAATCACTAATTGTTGGAATAGCAAATTATCGCCTTAATTCAAGTTGCTATGAGGAGTTAGTGTAATGAGCTTCCTCAAACGTAAAACACACAAGCCTCAAGCCGTTGAAACTATAGCCGAGCCAGAACAAGGGTTTGCTCAGATTGCATTTACCGACATCAATACAGCTATAGATAACAAGTTGACATCTGCTGAGTTAAGGCTGTGGCTTTATTTAGAAAAAGTCAAACCTTCCAAACCTACATCGAAGGAGTTAGCTAAACGGCTTGGGACAAGTCCACGCACTATTGAAAAAGCGATAGATCGCCTTGCAGAGCTTGGGTTGTGCGAACCGCCTAACAGAATACAGCACACCTACATAGAAAAAGCTGTGCGCGATCGCCTTCACGCACAACTAGGGGGGCTGGTAGAGGTTGCCACGCCAGCCGGAAGAATCGATCTGCTAACAAACAGCGAAATCACTGAAGTAAAAGCTATCAAAGATTGGAAAGCTGCATTAGGTCAAATCCTAGTTTACTCAGGCTTCTACCCAAAGCATCAGAAACGATTGCACTTATTTGGGACTGCTAAAGAGCTTGAGGTACTAGCAGATATTGAAGCGGCGGTTTTGAGTTTTGCAGTCAAAGTTACAGGTGAGGAGGTTAAGAAGTAATGACATCTGAGCAAAAAGCTACCAAAAAGCCTCTTTTCTACCCCCTAACCCATGAAGAAGTGCTTGACTTGAAAAACTTAACTGGAGTAGAGATTAAGGTTTTTCTCTACGTGCGAACCCTAGACCCATTCGGCGATCGCAACTTGGAGTATAGTGTCACGGCGGTAGCCCAGGAATTAGATTTATCTAAGGGGGCAGTTTCAAAGGCTCTCAAGAGTTTGGATGCAAAAGGTTTTATCCATGTAGAGTTAACACGAGTCAAAATCCGGATCAAGGCAGATAAGTCTGCTGTTGCATCGTTTCCTATAAGAAACGACGTTTCCCAGAGTGAACCAGAGTTTCCTATAGGAAACCAAGATTGCCAAGAGGAAACTTCGGTTTCCTATAAGAAACCAGAGTTTCCTATAGGAAACAATCAATCTTCAAAACCTTCACCAGATAAAGCTTCCAGCGCTCCTCAGACTATTAAGACTTATTCAGACTTAATAAAGACTCTCTCAGAAAGCGAGAGAGAGAATTTTTTGAATTTTAGTTTAGAAAAATGCAAGTCACTTCCCAAGCTGCCAGAACTACCCATGAAATGGATTGAGGCACACTCTTCGGAGTTGTACGCACAATTTCTCTCCACGCCGGAAGCGGCGGCTAATGGAGTTGCGAATACAGATTGGACGCAGCACCAAGATTGGAATGACTGGTTGGGAGAAATGCGCGAGGGTGTCCCTCGGTTTGTGGCGCTGGGAACGTGCTTTGACCGCAAGATGCGCCGAGCGATCGCAGATTGGGCTGATGAACGCGGCTTGATTTGGGGGACGGAATCATGAATATAAAAAAGCTGCCTCGTAACCCAATGCGACCGGAAAAAGAGCCAGGGGTAGAAACAGAAATTTGGCAGCCAAGTTGGAGGTGTTTTTGCTGCCACGATACCGGAATTATTCACCCACATCTAGCAACTTTAGCGATTGATGAATATGACTATAACCGCGACAAATTACCCAGATGCGTCAATCCTGGCTGCAAAGCGGGGAGCGATTGGGACGGTGAAGCTTTAGCTGATTCCATCGATTACCGGATTGGAGCCGCAACTTGTCAGCAATTGGACGCAATTTCACGAGAGGACTGGAGACAGACAGCCCGTACTCAGCAGATAAACATTCAGGCTTTGGCTCAAGAGATGAGTTTAAGGAAGCAAGATCGCACGGCAATTGAGGAATTAGAGGCGCAACAACGGCATCGGGAAGCTATTAACGCCGACCCATCACAGTTACGAGCAATGGCGTTGGAGTATTTGGGCGATGAGTACATAAAGGACAATCCGTTATGAGTACAAAGTTAATTAAAAGCGCGGTGAAAGAAGGCGATCGCCCAAGTGCCAGTGCTGGAAGACTTCGCGTCTTCTGGAGCAAGGCTAAAAATTCTATCTACAATCTGCCGTTAGATTGGACGAATCCCCAGGAATTACGAGGGGTAACGGAACTATTAGACAGTAACGAACAGTCCTTAAAAATTGCTTCGATTCAAGACTGCCAAAAGTCGCCCTCCAGCGAGTCCTTTACCTTAATAACCTTACCGAATATAGACTTGGCAAATAGTTGTTTAGACTTGATGGAAGACTATACCTCAACTTCTGCTCACTCTCCAGCTAATAATCGAGAATTAATTGCCCAATCACCAGAATTTGTCAAAAAATCCGACAAGCTCTTACCTTACAAGCCTTCAGATGTAGCTGAGGTAGCGGAAAGTTTTGTGAGGGGAAACTCCGACACACCAATTTCTCAGCATAAAGTTTTAGAAGAACTCACCGACGATGAGGAAAGACTACGTCACCACTTAGAATTACGAGTAGAAAAGGCATTTTATGAAGCGGGTAAGGCACTAGCTGACTTGCGTAACCAACGACTGTACCGTAGTACGCATAAAACCTTTGAATCATACTGCCGCGATCGCTTTGAGTTTACTCATCGTCATGTGAATTATTTGGTCGCTGGCTCTCAAGTAGTGGAAAATCTACAAATGGGAACCAATGGTTCCCAAATTTTACCGACTAGGGAGCGCCAAGTTAGACCACTCGTATATTTAGAACCAGATTTGCAGTGTGAAGTTTGGCAGCAAGCAGTAGAATCTGCTGGGGGTAAAGTTCCGTCAGGGCGTGTTGTTCAAGGAATTGTGGAGCGATTGAAAGCTAAACCCTTGTTTCTTGTCAAAGATTTTTGCCAGGTAGGAGATGTATTCATCTTGACGAGATTAGAAGGCAAAGAAAAAAAATATAACGGTTGCCCTTGCGTCGCTATCCACTTGAACAACTTTACTGTAGTTGTTGACGTACACGATACAGAGTTAACTGTGAAGCCAGATAACTTAGACAAAATTGATTTACCAGAAGTAAAACAGCAATTGCCACAAATCTTGAAACGAATTAGACGAGTGCGGCAAGTCCCCCAGTTTAGCCAGCGCGTAGCCGACACCGTGCTAGAACATTTGGGACGGCAAACCTACCTCACCCCTCTAGAAGATCGGATTTTGCAGTTAATCGAGCAGGAATGTGGGGTAGAAGATATAGCAACTTCACGAGTGCCAAGATCGCCCCTCTGATGCGCGAGCGGCAAGCAGCAGCACGGGCGCGATCGCACTGGGGCAGAATAAGGGTTGGAATTTGCCTTACTTTTCGATCTTTTATGTAGTAGCTGATGGGGTGTAATTTACGCCAAAACGGTTTAAAAACCCTTGTGTTTACTACATTTCAAAAGTTTGTGGTTTACTGATAATGAACGAAAACGATCGTGAATGACGGGTTTAGATTGTTTTAAGAAAATATAGATAAAATGGCAGAAATAGCAGCAAAGCAGAATAATTCAGAGTCCTTTGAGCAAAAACTATGGAAAACGGCGGATAAGCTGCGAAAAAATCTTGAGGCTGCGGAATATAAGCACATTGTTTTAGGATTAATTTTTCTGAAATATATTTCTGATGCGTTCCAGGAGTTGCACAACAAGCTAATTGCGGGAGAAGGGGATTACGAAGGGGGTAATCCAGAAGATCGGGATGAATATTCGGCGGAGAATGTATTTTTTGTGCCAGTAGAGGCGCGGTGGGGATATCTTCAAGCACAGGCGAAGCAACCCGATATTGGTAAAACCGTTGATTTGGCTATGGAAGCAATCGAGCAGGAACATAGCAAACGGTTAAAAAGGATTTTGCCCAAAGTATACGGACAGCAGAAGTTAGACCAGAAATCTTTGGGCGGATTAATTGACTTGATAGGGTCGATTACGTTAGGGAATGCTGAGGCACAGTCACAGGATGTTTTGGGGCGAGTTTATGAATATTTTTTGGGACAGTTTGCTTTAGCTGAAGGCAAGAAGGGGGGGCAGTTTTATACACCGGAAAGTATTGTCAAAGTTTTAGTATAAATGTTAGAACCCTACAACGGGCGTGTTTTTGACCCTTGTTGTGGTTCGGGGGGAATGTTTGTCCAAAGTGAGAAGTTCGTCAAAAATCACCAAGGACGTTTAGATGATATCTCGATTTACGGACAGGAGAGCAACGAGACGACCTATAAGTTATGTCGGATGAATTTAGCGATTAGGGGGATTGACGGCTCCAATATTAAGTGGAATCCTGAAGGTTCGTTTCTCAATGATGCTCACAAAGACTTAAAAGCTGATTTTGTAATTGCTAATCCTCCTTTTAATGATAGTGATTGGGGTGGCGAGTTATTGCGGAATGATGGGCGTTGGCTGGATAAAGACCTTGTACCCCCCATTGGAAATGCCAATTTTGCTTGGGTATCGCATTTCATTTACCACTTAGCACCGACAGGTTCGGCGGGTTTTGTGTTGTCTAATTCATCCCCAGGCGATGCTGATGACAAGCTTCGCTCAGGCAAAGGCGGCGTACTTTGGCATACCCAAGGAAGCGGCAAATCCCTATCAATGGTATTTCTGGCAGGGAAACTGGTTTTAAACCAAACCCTCCAGAACCCCACTATAGTTATGTTGACCGATCGCAATGATTTAGACGATCAGTTATTTGATACCTTCTCTGGCTGTCAGCAACTCCTCAGACAAGATCCCCAACAAGCAGGAGATCGAGAACAAGTACGTCAGTTGCTTCATACTAAATCCGGCGGCATCATTTTTACCACCGTCCAGAAATTCTCCCCTGCTGATGGCGAAACCCTCTATCCCCAAATAAGCGATCGCTCCAACATCATTGTCCTTGCTGATGAGGCGCACCGCAGCCAGTACGGGTTTAAAGCCACACAAGTTAATGCCCTCAATGCCGAAGGAAACATTATCGGCAAACGAACCAAATACGGCTTTGCAAAATACATTAGAGAAGCTCTACCCAATGCTACCTTTGTGGGCTTCACAGGTACACCCGTAGAACAAACCGACAAAAATACCCCCGCTATTTTTGGCGAATATATCGACATCTATGACATCGCCCAAGCCGTCAAAGATGGGGCAACCGTGCCGATTTATTACGAGAGCCGCTTAATACAAGTTGATTTAGACCAATCCGGCAGACAACTTTTAGATGAATTAGACGAAGACCTGAGCTTTGAAGAACTTAGCACCACCCAAAAAGCCAAAGCCAATCAAACCAAACTTGAAGCGATTGTCGGTTCTACTAAAAGACTACAACAAATTGCTCAAGATATAGTCACCCACTTTGAAGCACGGCAACAGGTAAACAAAGGCAAAGCGATGATTGTGACCATGAGCCGCCAAATCGCCGTTAACCTCTACGATGCCATAATTCAACTGCGCCCCGATTGGCACAGTGAAGATCGCAGCTTAGGCAAAATCAAAGTCATAATTACTACCTCCGCCGCCGATGAAGGCAATTTAGTTGCTCATCACACAAGCATTGCCCAACGTCAAAACCTTGCTCAACGCCTCAAAGACCCCGAAAACTCCCTAGAATTAGCCATAGTCTGCGATATGTGGCTGACGGGTTTTGATGCCCCATGTCTGCACACCATGTACATTGACAAACCGCTCAAAAGCCATAATCTGATGCAAGCGATCGCCCGAATCAACCGCGTCTATTTTGAAAAGACAGGCGGCTTGATTGTA
>CAJQOK010000588.1 GCA_905479905.1 uncultured Aliterella sp. | reverse complement strand
GGATCTGCGAAACCAAGGTCTGGTAGTGCGCCCTGGAGAATCCATTGCCCAAATTGCTTCTAGTAACGCTGCTTTAGTTGTCAAAGCTCGTGTGCTGGGTCAAGATATTGCCAAGGTTAAAGTTTGCAAACAAAAAAAAGTTGTAGATTGTACAGAGGGTAAAGTTCAACTGCGCTTTTCTACCTTTCCTTATCCTGATTACGGCACACTTAAAGGTGCTGTTAGAGCGATCGCACCCGATGCAATCATACCTCAAACTAGCTCAGTCGGGGCAGCTACTCCCTATTATGAGGTGACGATCCAGCCAGAAAGAGATTATCTTGTCAAAAGCGATCGCCAGTATTTTATCCAGCCAGGGATAGATGTCACCGCAGACATTATTTCCAGAGAAGAGACGGTGCTTACATTTATTCTCAGAAAGGCAAGGTTACAGACGGATCTATAGTTAGAGAATGTTTGAAAGGTCGCAGTAAATTCTTAATCTTATGTTACACCCACTCAATAAGTAAAATTTATTAGGCTTTTTGCACGAGTAGATTTTACGGATCGAGAGTAGGGGAAAGGGCTTTCCCTACTTATATACAAAATTATTAGCTTTTATAAGCGATCGCTTTTAGAATATTTCCGCTCAACAAGTAATTTATTTTTGGCGGCTGTTGTTTCATGTTTGCACTGTCTTTCAATCCAAGTATGTTTTTTTACTAGCCGATAGTAGGTTCGATACGGGATGTAAGATGAAGGTTCTTCGCCTGCGAACTGAAGTAGCAGCACACAAGCCCAAGAATATTCACCGTCGAGAATTGCATTGCTCAAAACAGCAAATTGTTCAGGCGTAATTATTTTGTTAACGCTTGTAAATTCTCTCAAAACTCACACTCCTATGTAAAAATGATCATCTTATAGGATAATCTTTGGAAACTGCGGACTTGTAAAAAATTATTATTTGAGGTAGTAGCACAGTTTAACAGCTAATCTGTTGAATATCATAGTCAAATAGTATATAAGTTATGTCTAACTTAGGTAGAAATTATTTGAGCGTGTAAAACAATCGAGAATTTTAATTTATCAATCGTTATAAATTTGGGATGGCAATTTGAAAAAGTCATTGTCAACCTTTTGGCTGTGGTGCAAAAATGAATTGAGGTGCTAAGGACAAGTTGAAGGTGTTTAACGAGGGGAGGTTTAGGCACAAATGTTGTTTGTGTCTCAAGTTTTTGGGATTGCTGGATAAAAAACAGGCTTGAAGAGAATCGTCTGCCCCAATTCATTTTGGCAAGATAACCGATATTACAGTAGGCAGCAAAAAAATCAACTTTCTAACTTCTATGCAGCAATCCAGCGCTCCGATTACTAAAGATTTGGTGTTAATTGGTGGCGGTCACAGCCATGCCATTGTGCTGAAAATGTGGGCTATGAAGCCTCTAGAAGGGGTGCGAATAACGTTAATTACTGAGGCATCCGATACACCTTATTCGGGAATGTTGCCCGGTCATATTGCCGGATTTTATACCCATGAAGAATGTCATATAAATTTGCGGAGTTTAGCTCAATTCGCCCAAGCGCAACTATATATTGATACTGTTGTGGGGTTAGATTTAGTCAATAAACAAATTCTCTGCGCCCATCGTCCCCCCGTAGCTTTTGACTTGCTATCTATAGACATTGGCAGCACTCCAGCAAGTGTAAATGTACCCGGCGCGGATAAGTATGCGATCGCAGCTAAACCTGTAGCTAATCTCTTAACTCAATGGCAGCAAATAGTTGAAGATCAAGAAAAACCACTCTGTTTGGGGATTGTTGGCGGTGGTGCGGGGGGTGTGGAATTAGCTTTAGCAATGCAAGGAAATTTGCAAGCTAGGCAATTACTAATCCACTTGTTTCACCAGGACGCGGAAATTATGCCTCACTATGGCGGTTGGGTGCGTCGCCGTTTGCAAGCAATTTTGCGCCAAAAAGGAATCAATTTACATCTGCAAGAAACAGTTATTGAGGTACAACCAAATAAAATTATTTGTGAGTCAGGGCTTAAAGTAGAATGCGATCGCATTTTTTGGGTAACTCAAGCCTCTGCACCGGGTTGGATTAAAGAAAGCGGACTTGCTACCGATTCCCAAGGATTTATTCAAGTAAATGATTATCTACAAGCGATTTCTCATCCCTTCATCTTTGCGGCGGGAGATATTGCCACAATGGTAAATTATCCGCGTCCTAAAGCTGGCGTATTTGCCGTTAGACAAGGAAAACCTTTATTTAATAACTTACAAAAAACTTTATTAGCGGGGCGTTTACAGGTCTACAAGCCGCAAAAAACCTATTTAAGTTTAATTGGGACGGGAGATGGAAAGGCGATCGCTTCTTGGGGCAATTTTGGTTTAGGTGCTTTTGGTTTGCTATGGAATTGGAAAGACAAAATTGATCGTCAGTTTATGGATCGTTTTCACAAATTACCATCAATGTCTGAACCTTTAGTAGAGATGCGTTGTGCGGGTTGCGGTTCTAAAGTAGGTAGTACGGTTTTAGAGCGCGTATTGCAACGATTAGAAAGAATTGAAAATACTCCAGATATTATTATTGGTTTAGATGCGCCGGATGATGCGGCTGTCGTAAAAGTACCTGAAGGTAAATTAATGGTACATACTATTGACTATTTTCGCGCCTTAGTCAATGACCCGTATATTTTTGGACAAATTAGTACCAATCATTGTTTGAGCGATATTTTTGCGATGGGTGCAACTCCCCAAAGTGTTTTAGCGATCGCATCTATTCCTTATGCGACTGAATCCAAGGTTGAAGAAACTCTTTATCAACTATTATCTGGCGCTCTCAAAGTCTTAAATCAAGCCCAAATTCCTTTAATTGGCGGACACACTACCGCAGGCTTAGAATTAGGTTTTGGTTTATCTTGCAATGGGTTAGCAAGTCCGCACCAATTGCTTAAAAAATCTGGAATGCAACCAGAGCAATTATTAATACTAACTAAACCATTAGGTACAGGAACATTATTTGCGGCAGATATGCGCTTTTTAGCTAAAAATCAATGGATTGATGGCGCGATTGAGTCAATGTTGTTATCAAATCAAGCGGCGGCTACTTGTTTAATGGAATATGGAGTTACAGCCTGTACAGATATTACAGGTTTTGGATTACTTGGACACTTAATGGAAATGATCAAAGCATCTAACGTTAGTGTGGAATTAAATCTTGAATCTCTACCAATTCTAAAGGGAGCTAGAGAAACATTACAAAGCGGAATATTTAGTTCTTTGCACCCTGAAAACCTCCAATTTTCGCGTTACATTGCTGAGGTTGAAAAGGTTTGCAATTCTCCCAATTATCCAATACTATTCGATCCGCAAACTTCTGGCGGATTGTTGGCAGCCATTGATAGTAAAAAGGCTAAATCTTGCGTTACACAGTTACAAGCTTTGGGATATTCGCAAGCTAGAATTATCGGTCGTGTTGTCCAGCATTCAAAAGATTACAGGGTACATCTCATGCTTGGGTAATGCTTGAAGTGCAATAGAGCCACAGGTTCGCAGAGCTTCGCCTTTTTAATTGATTTCGATTAGAACGGCTTTGTTGCTCACTTTTAATCTGTAATCTTCAGTCAAGTGTTGGATTTTGATTATTGGAGAAATGGGCGATCGTTGCCATACTATCTCGCTATTTTTGTTAAAGATATTCAGCCAATAATCGATTGAGCCTTGCTACTACTTAAGATGTATTTACTTTGCACGTATCTTATACATAAAGTTTACAACAGAGGTTTTTGCTAAAATTCAACGTGCAATAAGTTAGTAATAAATTCAGGGGGATTGATAACTTGCCAGAGTCAGATTTAACAAAAGCAAGTGCTAAAACAATACTAGAACTGCGTAAAATTTTTCGCAGTATTGTAAGGATACCAAATAGGTTTTTAGCACTCATTAATAAGGCTTCAAAAAGCCTAAAAAGTAGCGTGGCGATCGCCTCACTGGTAACGATGGCAATTTTAGCCGGACATACAGTATCAGCACAAGTATCGCCACCTTCTCAACCTCTAGGTTCATTAAAAAGCGTAGCCATTCCTGAACCTAGCAATTTGGGAGAATTTGTGAAAAATAAAACCGCCGCAATTGAGCTAGGAAAATCTTTATTTTGGGATATGCAAGTTGGTAGCGATGGGTTGCAATCTTGCGCTAGTTGCCACTTTCACGCCGGGACAGATACAAGAGCCAAAAATCAGTTGCACCCAGGGCCAGATACAGTTATAGAATTGGGACTTAACTATACTCTTAAGCCTGGAGATTTCCCCTTTCATAAATTATCAGATCCAGGCGATCGCAAATCCACAGTTTTAGCCGATACTAATGATGTTGCTGGCTCTCAAGGTGTGGATCTAAATAAGTTTAATGACATTACTCCTGGTAGTGCCGTAGACAATATGACCTTGACACCAGACCCAGTATTTAACCTCAATGGTGTAAATCTCCGCCAAACTACAGGACGAAATACCCCAAGTTCTATCAACGCGATATTTAACTTCCGCAATTTCTGGGATGGACGCGCTCAAAATGACTTTAATGGCGTGAATCCTTTTGGTTCGAGAGATCCTAATGCCTACGTCCTGAAAGCGCCTACAAAGCAGTCAGCGCTTCAAAAAGTCAAAATTAGCCTCAAGAATGCTTCCGCAGCTTCTCAAGCCGTAGGGCCGCCATTAAGCGACGTTGAAGAATCTGCTACTGGTCGAGTCTTTCCTGATGTCGGTCAAAAATTCGACAGGGTTAAAACGAAAAAGCTACCTAGAGAGATTGGTAAGAAGTTAAAATACCTCACACCATTAGGTAAGCAAATCGTCCATCCAGAAGATAGCGTACTCGGTAAGTACAGCCAAGCGCCAAAACCAGGGTTGAAGGTAAAAAACTATGAAACTATGATTCAAGACGCTTTTCAACCCCAATGGTGGAACTCTAAGCAAATTATCAAAGTTGGTGCAGACGGGGTGCGGATGTTTAAACAACCTCAAGGTGCATTAGCTACTGATGAATTTACACTGACCGATTACAATTTCTCCCTATTTATGGGGTTAGCAATTCAGTTGTATGAAGCTACATTAGTTTCGGATAATGCACCTGTAGACCAGTATTTTGATGGTAATAGCAACGCTTTAACTACTCAACAAAAGCAAGGAAAAGAGCTTTTTGAAGGTAAGGCTAAGTGCATTAACTGTCATGGCGGGCCAGAGTTTACCAATGCTTCAGTTAGAAACGTGCAAAAAGAGCGTTTAGAACGGATGACTATGGGTAATGGTGGCGATGCTGTTTACGATAATGGTTTTTATAACATCGGTGTTCGACCTACTTTAGAAGACTTAGGTGTAGGTGGAAAAGATCCTTTTGGCAATCCTCTTTCTGATTCTCGGATGGCGCAACAAGGTAAGTTTACAGACCCTAATTTGAGTCCACCAATTAGTGCAACAGAAAGAGTTGCTGTTGATGGCTCTTTTAAAACTCCTGGTTTGCGTAACATTGAATTAACTGCTCCTTATTTCCACAATGGCGGACAGTTTAATCTCAAGCAAGTAATTGAGTTTTACAACCGAGGTGGAGATTTCCACGAGCAAAATATCGACAATCTCGATCCTGATATTGAAAACCTTGGTTTAAGTGAAGACGAACAAAACGCTTTAGTAGCTTTCTTAAAATCGCTAACTGATGAGCGTGTTCGTTTAGAAAAAGCACCTTTCGATCATCCACAGTTGTTTATTACTAATGGACATCCTGGAGATACTAATTCTGTCACTAATGACAGTACGGGTAGAGCTACAGTTACTATGTTAGAAATTCCTGCTGTTGGTCGTAATGGCGGTACAGGTACAGAGGATTTCCCAGCCAAAGCTCTATAAGTTTCCTTAAATCCAGCTAATTTTTTGAAGTACAGGTAATTGCGCCTGTACTTTTTTAATGGCAATTATTTAACGTTGCTGTAACCAATGCCAAAACTTTACTAATTTATTTTCTAACCACAACATAGCAAGGTCTAGCCATTCTAATAATTGTTCTAAAGGATGCTTGACATAACCCATTGTTGTTGCATTAGTTTCAATCCAATCTGGCTTAGGTTCTAAAAAATCCGAAGATGTAGCAGCGACGCTATTACCTAAATTGAATGAATAGGAATTTGTCGCCACTGCTGCTTTTATTTTTTGAGAAATCTTCAGCTTTTGGCTTAATGAGCTAGGTTGAGCTTTAGTTATCTTGGTAACTTGAGGAGTTTTTACAGTTATAGAAGCGGAGTTTTTTTGAATTCGTTGTCGCCAGCGCCTAAGTAAACTGTTTAAAGAATACTTGTTTACTTCTTGAGCAAATTGAGTTACATTTTTATTTTCTGGTAAATAAGACGTTGAACTTGCAGGTTTTTCTAAAACTAAAGATTGTTTTGCAAAGTCTTCAGTCCCAAATAAATCGCTCATTTCTAACCAAGGATCTTCTAAGTTATTCGTTGTAAATTCAGGTAACTTAGAAATGCGATCGCCTCTGACGCTGCGCTCCGCGCAATCGCGTTTAAAAAAGTAATCTATAGCCGCCCTAATTAATACCTGAATCTGAAAAGTCTTTGTAATACTAGCTATAGGCGCTAAATCTGTTTCAAATTTGGCGAGATTGCGATCTATTGATGCGATCGCACCATTGGGAAAAACACTTAATTTTCCTTGCTCTTTATCTCTTTGCACCCAACTAACTATGCTGTTTATTGGCGCTAATAACCAATTTTGACGAGGGGGGAGTCTTTCGCCTTTTGATGGCAATATCCTTTGTAAGCGCCAACAAGTAACTTCGCTAATAATTCGTGCTTGCAATACTTGCTGCTGATGGCTTGTTAAAATATCTAAAATTTCATTGTGCGCGGAAACTAATACCAGCAAGCGGTTTGATATTAAGCTGGCTATTCCCTGAACTTTAGGACGGTTTTGGACTAAAAAATTAGAACTCTCCTGTTCTGTAGGTTCTAATAATTGGGAAGAATTAGCAGTAGTAGATAATTCTGTATTTACTTTAGGAAAAAACTTATTCCATAAAAACCCGAATAAATTTTTCGATGGTGTGGTCGTTACAATCTCCTGTAAAGGTAAATCTTCAACTAAAAGCAGGACTTGTTTAATCGGTGTATCAACTGTTTTTGGTGTGTTTGGTAACTGAGGTAAGTTTTGTTTTGCAGCAGGTTGAGGCAGGGATGGATAACTTGCGATCGGCGACATCCAACTTGTAACAGCTTGAATATTTTTCCATGCACGATTGAGGCGATTAGTCAATAAACGCGATTGTTTGTGAATAAAACTAAAAAGCCTGCTTTGATAACGGTTAGAAGCAGCAGAAGCCATAAGATTATTAGCGTAGTAGAGAAGTGCAAAAAAACTTTTGCATTTTCAATGGTTTAATATATGTCCCAATCTTATCGAAAATATGCACTATTTAACTCCTCAAACGAGCAACTTATTAGCCGATACGATCGCTCGTTTGCGATCGCTAAGTTTTTTAGACATTCTCCCTCACTGGCAAGTATACCAAGCAGACATTTCCCTTACTGAAGTTTTAGGTAACTTAGCGCCCTGGAATTGTCACAATTGGTCAGTAGAAAAGTTAAACGAAAAAGGTCATATTCCTTGGTCTAGCGGACAAAAAGTATTGTGGTTAGTGCAAAAAATAGTAGTTCCCGACACTCTGCAAAACTATCCTTTAACAGGCTTATCTCTGAGACTTGCGCTAACTTGGTGGGCGCAAGAAGCCCAAATTTTTGTCAACGGCGCACTGATTCAAGAAGGAGATTTATTTGATTGTTCAACGCGAATTTTACTTAGTCCCCAGGTAACACCAAATCAAGAAATAACTGTTGCTCTGCGTTTAGTAAGTCCCAGCCACGACAACGGCGCATTAGTAAAAAGTCAACTTATTTATCAATCAAATAACCAGGAAATCCCCGAACCAGGTTTTGTTGCGGATGAATTGGCAATTTTGCAGCAGTATCTAACAACTATTGGCAGCGATTCACCTATACAAATCGATGCTTCTGTTGATTGGTCAGCATTGCCAGATAAAGCCAAGTTTGAGCAGAGTCTTTTACAACTGCGCTCTAGAATGCAAAGCTTTAGCTCCCAAATCAAACAGCGACAGATTTATTTAGTTGGTCATGCTCACTTAGATTTAGCTTGGTTGTGGGCGATTAGCGAAACTTGGGAAGTTGCTAAACGGACTTTTACATCAGTTTTACAATTGCAAGCAGAATATCCCCAATTAACTTTTTGTCATTCTACCCCAGCAATTTATAGCCATATAGAACAACATTGTCCAGACTTATTTGCAGCTATTCAAAAGCAAGTAACCGCCGGGAGTTGGGAAGTTATCGGCGGCTTGTGGGTAGAACCCGAACTTAATTTAATTGATGGCGAATCGATTGTACGTCAATTACTGTATGGTCAACGTTATGTATTAGAAAAATTTGGCAAAATTTCTACCGTTGCTTGGTTGCCAGATACTTTTGGTTTTTGTGCCACACTACCTCAAATTCTTGCTAGTGGTGGAATTGAATACTTTGTTACCCAAAAACTACGTTGGAACGATACCACCCAATTTCCATATGATGTGTTTTGGTGGCGATCGCCTGATGGTACAGAATTATTTAGTCTCATGTCTGCGCCCATTGGTGAAGGTATAGATCCAGTCAAGATGACAGCTTTTAGCTACAACCATGAAAAGCAAACTAATTTACCATTATCTATGTGGTTGCCGGGAGTTGGCGATCATGGGGGTGGCCCTACCCGCGATATGTTGGAATTAGCCAAACGTTGGGACTCGTCACCTTTATTTCCGACTCCAAAGTTCACCACTACTGAAAAATATTTACAAGACATCCAACAAGCTTCTACATTCCCAGTCTGGGACGACGAACTATATCTAGAATTTCATCGCGGCTGCTACACTACTCACGCCGACCAAAAGAAGTTTAATCGCCGATGTGAAGCTTTGCTATACCAAGCCGAGTTGTTTGCTTCCTTGGCAACTATTAGCGCTAATCTGACTTATCCCAAAGCGGAGATAGAAGCCGCTTGGAAAAAGACACTGATTAACCAATTCCACGATATTCTACCCGGATCATCTATTCCCCAAGTGTATGTAGATGCCAACGCAGATTGGCAAGAAGTAGAGACAGTTACTACAGGGTTGGTGCAAAAGTCATTGAGTGCGATCGCATCTCTCATCACTCTCCCCTCCCCACCCCAAAAAGACAGTATTCCGATTATTGTCTTCAACCCTCTTAACTGGGTTTCTTCCCAAATAGTCACAATTTCCTTACCCACTCCAGGGCGCAAATGGCACGTATACAACCATTGTGGCGATAAATTGCTTACCCAGCTTACCAGCGAAACAACTTTAGTATTTATGGCAAAAAAAGTAGAGAGCATTGGTTATTCTCTGTTTTGGCTGAGTCCTGCAACGGCTGAAACTCTTGCAAACTCGTTAGAAAACCGTGATTTAGTACCTACAGGCAATACTATAAGCCAGAATAGCATTTTTATATTACCAGAAAATCGACCCCCTCGTCAAATTAATAGTTTAGAGCCAAAAGATTGGGTTTTAGAGAATGATTTACTCCGGGTAATTGTCGATAGTAATAGTGGTGATTTAAGTAGTGTTTTCGATAAAACTAATAATAGAGAAGTCATCAATAAAAGCGGAGGAAATCAACTACAAGCATATAAAGATAGCGATCAATATTGGGATGCTTGGAATATAGATCCAAACTATAAGCAATATCCCCTAGAATCATCGCAATTAAAATCTATTCAATGGATAGAAAAAGGCGCTATTAGAACCTGTTTACGAGTAGTAAGACAATTAGGCAAATCGGAATTTTCCTGCAATTACATCTTACAGAAAGATTCACCCATACTAAAAATAGCTACCACCGTAGACTTTCAAGACAGGGAAGTATTAGTAAAAGCTGCTTTTCCCTTCAACTTTGAAACCGATAGCGCTACTTTTGAAATTCCTTTTGGTATTATTTCTAGACCCACTAAACCCACAACACCAACGCAAAAAGCTAAGTGGGAAGTCCCGGCTTTGCGCTGGGCAGATTTAAGCACTGATGACTACGGTGTAAGTTTGCTCAATGATTGCAAATACGGCTACGACAGCAAACCTAATCAACTAAATCTAACTTTGCTGAGAAGTGCTAGTTGGCCAGACCCCGAAGCCGATCAAGGACACCATGAATTTACCTATGCTATCTATCCTCACTCTGGCAATTGGCAAACTGCCCAGACTGTCCGGCACGGCTACGAATTAAATATCCCCTTTCAAGTAATTCAACTACCAGCAACTTCTAGTTCTAAACCTGGAACTCTACCAGAAGTTGGGAGTTTTCTAAATTTATCCGCCGACAATCTAGTAATAACTGCCTTCAAACAATCGGAAGACAACCCCTCTCAATGGATTCTGCGCTGTTATGAATGTCATGGATTAGTTGCTAAAAAGGCATCTTTGCAAAGCATTCTAGGATTAGAACTTGCTCAACAAGTAGATATTTTAGAACGTCCTATTCAAACAAGCTGTGATATTATGCCTTGGAAAATAGCTAATTTTGTAGTTTTAACGGAGAAGTGCAATAGAGCCACCTGCTCTCCGAGCTTCGCACTGTTTAAAACCTAAGCTTTGCCTGAAAACCTCCATTACCCAAAAATTACCTAGTGTTCAGCCTCAAATCATACCAAACACCATGTAATTGGGGTTTTAACCTCAAAAAGTAGAAATTTAATCTTCGTGGTCTTCAAAAGGATCGCTTAATTCTTTAGAAGGAGGCCCGAAGGAAGTATAGATCGATACGCCAGTAATGGCAATAACGATCGCAAAGACAGAAATGCTAAGAACTGTTGCGGGTTCCATGACCTAATTTTAATTATGAGTGCTATTCCTATAGAATATTACAGAACATTAAAAAAAGCTTCTAGAATTTATTAAACGGGTAAGCTATGGCACAACGGACTTGGTTAGGAGAAATCCTCAGACCCTTAAACTCTGAATACGGTAAAGTTGCTCGCGGTTGGGGAACAACACCCGTTATGGCTGTTTTCATGTTGCTATTTTTTGTCTTTTTGCTGATTATTCTGCAAATTTACAACTCATCGCTACTAATTGAACGAGTAGACATAACCCCAGATTGGTCAACTTTAGGCAACTAAATAGTAGTATTTTCATTTTTACTTAGGTGGTGTTCTTCCCGGCTTGTCCGGGTTTTTTATTAAACGGCTACTGTACCTAAGTTAAGATTGCTAAAGAAGTTGTAGGAATTGGATATGAATGTATTTGGCATTGGTTTACCAGAAATGGCTTTAATTATGGTAGTAGCGCTGCTGATTTTTGGGCCGAAAAAACTGCCAGAAATAGGTAGAAGTATGGGTAAAGCAATTCGTAGCTTTCAAGACGCTTCCAAAGAATTTGAAGATGAATTTAAACGCGAAGCAGAGCAAATAGAAACTGCCGTCAAAACCACCGCCGAAATTGAACCAAAACAAATAACTCCCGCACCTAGCGGAGCCGAAAATATAGCTCAAACTTCATCCACACAAGAGCCAGAAAGTCAAGTTATTACTTCCGAAGCTAACTAAAAGTTAAAAAATACCCCAATGACTGAAGCCCCAGCTTCCCAAATAGTAATTCCCCAATTAATTGTTGGCTTAGGTAATCCTGAACCAAAATATGATCGCACTCGTCATAATATCGGCTTTGCGGCAATAGATGCGATTTCTCGTGCTTGGCAAATTAACCTATCGGAAAATCGCAAATATCAAGGAGAATTTGGCGAAGGACAAAAGCAATTAACCAAAATTCGCTTACTAAAACCCCTTACTTATATGAATCGTTCCGGGCAATCAATTCGCGCCGTGACTGATTGGTTTAAGTTGCCGCCAACATCGGTATTAATAATTTATGATGACATGGATTTACCCCTGGGAAAACTGCGCTTGCGCTTATCAGGCTCGGCAGGAGGTCACAACGGCATGAAAAGTGCTATTTCTCATCTTGGCAATCAAAACTTCCCCAGGCTGCGTATAGGCATCGGTAAACCCCAAAACTCGGTAGCAGGAGACGAAGCTAATACTATTTCTTACGTGCTGGGACAATTTAATGCCCAAGAATCTGCTATGGTTACGGAAATTCTTAGCTTAGTAGTTGATTGTGTAGAACTCTCTCTAAAGCAAGGAGTAGAACAAGCTATGAATCGCTACAACAACCGGAGTATTTTGGTAAAAAGTAACTAACAACAAAGCGGACAGGGTTTCTGCTTCCCCATCCGCTTTATTAACAATTCAAGAATACTTTTATCTGAAACGACGCTTGCGTCTAGCTGCAACTAATTTGCGCTTACGCTTCTCAAGCGGTGTTTCAAAATGCCGATGATATTTCACATCTGCTAAAATCCCTGCTTTGGAAACTTGCCGTTTAAACCGACGTAAGGCTGAATCTATACCTTCATTTTCGCCTAATACAACTTGGGTCATTCTTACTCCTTCTAGTACGTAACTTTATTAATTATGAGCTTTGTTTAGCTGAAATGTAAATAAAACAAGGCAGGGGAAGTCCTTGCCATTTGATTTTTAAGCAAGTTACGCCTTCAACTATCTCAAACTTAGCGGTTGATATTTTAACACACAATCGTTACTCTAGCTTGCCTTGAAGCCAAGGGACGTGACGCTTTAAAATTATCGAAAACCCGGTAATTCTTCGAGAATTGTAAATCGAATATGATTAATCGCCAAGTCACCAATGGAAACGTCTTCTAACTTGACACCACAAGACGTAAAAGTTTCAAAAGT
>CAJQOK010000587.1 GCA_905479905.1 uncultured Aliterella sp. | reverse complement strand
GATTATCGTCAAGGCAATACCCTTGGCGATGATTATAAGCACTGGTTTAGAGCTAAATTTTTTCAGCAATATCGACTATTTTTTAGGTATCATCAAGAAAGCAAAATCATTGTTTTCGCCTGGGTTAACGATGACAACTCTAAGCGAGCTTACAAAAGTAAGACTGATGCTTATTTAGTTTTTAAGAAAATGCTTGAAGATGGAAATCCCGCAAATAATTGGGATGACTTACTTAATGATGGTGAAAGCGAAACTAATCGTCTAGAAAATATGATTGACTTCTGCGATCGCAGTGGATTAATTACTGAAAACACGGACACCAAGTAGAGCAATACTAACCCTACAATCTCAATTAGTATTATCCATAGTCAGCGTTTTTGGCAGTAATAATTAGTTCTATAGTAAGTCACAATAGTATCGGCGGGTTTTGATAATTGCTGTTCGTAGCGCCGCTCATCAAACTTGATTGCGATAATATAAAATTATTCTTGATCGCATTTTTTCTTATGACTACCTTGCCAGAAATTGAAGCAGCTATTAAACGATTATCTCAAGGCGATGCTCGTCAACTTTCAAGTTGGTTACAAGAGTATTTGGATGAGAGGTGGGATCGGCAAATTGAAACTGATTTAGTCTCAGGCAAACTGGATAAGCTAATTGCTAAAGTAGAGGCGGATATTGCAGCTAACAGAGTGAAAAATTTAGATGTTGTCCTTCACAACACCTGACTTTTAGCAAGCCTATGCAGAATTAACGCCAGAAATGAAGAAACAAGCTCAAAAAGCTTACCGCCTTTGGCAAGAAAATTCCTTACATCCATCGTTACACTTCAAAAAAGTAGGCAGTAATCTGTGGTCTGCGCGTATCAGTGGTGGCTATCGAGCATTGGCTTTGAAGCAGGGTAATGACTATTACTGGTTCTGGATTGGTACTCATGCCAAATATGAGACTCTACTAAATTAAAGGAGTGGAGCAAATCTGGGCTAACAAATCCTTTGAAACGCGATCGCCTCAAGCAAAACTTTTTTCAATTAGTTTTCCAATAAATCAGGACGACACCTACGGGTTTTTTGTAATTGCTGTTCGTAGCGCCACTTAGAAATCGCTGCATGATTGCCCGATCGCAAAACCTCCGGCACTTTCCAGCCGCGAAAATCAGCCGGGCGTGTATACTGCGGATAATCTAATAATCCTCCTTCAAAACTTTCGGCGCTCAAAGATTCAACTTTGCCCACAGTCCCCGGTAGCAAGCGCACCACCCCATTAATTAGCGCTAGAGCCGGAATTTCTCCCGCCGTCAGTACAAAATCCCCCAAGGACACCTCACGAGTTACTAAAAACTGCACGCGCTCGTCTACCCCTTCATAGTGACCACAAATAATTACTAATTGGTCGTAATTAGTGGCAAATTCTTTGAGTAAAGGCTGATTTAAGGTTTGCCCTTGGGGTGTCATTAAGACTATCTCCCGTCGGGGTAAAACAGGTAAAGACTCCACCGCCGCAAAAATTGGCTCTGGTTTCAACAACATTCCTACACCACCCCCGTAAGGCTCATCGTCAACTTTGCGGTGTTTGTCGGTAGTAAAGTCACGGGGATTTACTAGATGCACTTGAGCAATCTGTTTTTCTAAGGCTTTACCTAATATCCCTGAACTTAGGGTAGAGGTAAAAAAGTCAGGAAATAAGCTAACTATATCAAATCGCACTGTTTTGTAGGAGAAAGAGAGGGAAAATAACCAGAAGAGTAAAAAATCTCTCCAAGCAAGGTTATTTTAGTTGATTAAATTATGTTTAAATATTGTGACATCTTGCGAATTATTTATGCTCCAGTGTTAATCATTCAAAAGATACTGAGCAATCCTCAGCAAATTTGCTCGTCAAGCCAGGTTTTGCAGTGCTTAGGGGTTAAACGTGAGGCGAACTTAGGTTAATTAGGTCAACCAAATTAACCCGCATCAAGAATACTGGAGCGTTAAATTTTGCTGAGGCTATTGAAAAAAACTATGTTGCAACTAGAAGCTCAAATATTGGAAATGATGACACCCCAAGCAACGAAAACTTCCGTTATGGTTATTGGGGGGGCAGAAGATAAAGTTCATGGCAAAGAAATTCTCCAAACTTTTTTTTATCGCTCTGGCGCTACAGACGCTCATATTGTCATCATTCCCTCTGCTTCGCGCGAACCAGGGATTATCGGCGAACGGTATACAAACATTTTTACGGAAATGGGCGCAAAACAAATTGATGTTCTTGATATCAGAGAACGAGAACAATGTGACGACGAGGCAATTCAAGCCAGCTTAGAAGCTTGTACAGGAGTATTTATAACTGGTGGCGACCAACTGCGCTTGTGTGGAATATTAGCTGATACTCCCGTAATGGAAATTATTAGACAAAGGGTGCAAAAATCGCAAATAACTCTAGCCGGAACGAGTGCTGGAGCCGCCATTATGGGTCATCACATGATTGCTGGGGGTGGGAGCGGAGAATCGCCTAATCGATCGCTAGTAGATTTGGCTACGGGATTAGGTTTTTTGCCAGAAGTGATTATAGACCAGCACTTTCAAAACCGCAACCGCATGGCAAGATTGATTAGCGCGATCGCAACTCATCCCGATCTCCTGGGCATTGGGATTGATGAAGATACCTGTGCAATGGTCGAAAGTGATGGCTGGCTGCACGTTATGGGCAAAGGTACAGTAACAATTGTCGATCCTGGGGCAAACTGTTATACAAATCAGCCTAGGGTAGGGGCTACCGATCCCTTAAGCTTGCATAATTTACGCTTGCACGTGCTGAGTCATGGCGATCGCTATCATCTTAACCAACGCAAGGTGTTAGCCTCAGCACATCAAATTCCTAGCTAATACCTGTACACTAAGGCGTAAGTTAGAAAATATTTCTGCTAATAGTTATTTGACAACTAAAAGCACAAAGGCTAGGCGAAAAACTGTTATCCACGAACAGTTAATTAGTCAAATCCCGGTAGAAACTATTTAATTGGTGGCGAATCAACAAACGCATATAGACATGAGAATATTAAAAATCCAGACGTTACGCGGGCCCAACTATTGGAGCATTCGACGACACAAACTCATAGTCATGCGACTCGATTTAGAAGAACTTGCAGAATCGCCCTCCAATGAAATTCCTGGCTTTTATGAAGGTTTAGTAACGGCGTTGCCAAGTTTGGAAGAACACTTTTGCTCTCCAGGCTGCCGAGGTGGCTTTTTTAGCCGGGTAAGAGAAGGGACGATGATGGGACACATTATCGAACACGTAGCCCTAGAATTGCAAGAATTGGCGGGGATGGAAGCGGGTTTTGGTCGTACCCGCGAAACCTCTAGCGCGGGAATATATCAAGTAGTAATTGAGTATCAAGACGAACAAGCCGGACGTTATGCGGCAAGAGCCGCCGTGCGCCTGTGTCAAAGTATTGTAGAAAAAGGTAGTTATGCCAAAGAAGACCTAGAGCAAGATTTACAAGATTTGAGAGAATTGGCTCAAGATGCGTCTTTAGGGCCAAGCACCGAATCAATTGTCAAAGAAGCTCAATTAAAGGGTATTCCCTGGATGGCTCTGGATACTCGCTTTTTGATTCAAGTAGGGTACGGCGTTTATCAACAGCGATTGCAAGCAACAATGAGCGATCGCACAGGGATATTGGGGGTAGAGCTTGCCTCAGATAAAGAAGGCACTAAGCGCATACTAGCAAGTGCCGGAGTACCAGTACCAAGAGGTACGGTAATTAATTATTTAGACGAATTGACCCAAGCGCTGGAAGATGTCGGCGGTTACCCGATTGTGATTAAGCCCCTTGATGGCAATCATGGC
>CAJQOK010000586.1 GCA_905479905.1 uncultured Aliterella sp. | reverse complement strand
TAAGACGCTTTTGGCTATTGGTTTTACTTTATCTGTACCAGAACTTGCCGAACAACTAAATTCTCCTCCTTCTTCTCGGTGTCTGCTGGCGGGGTTGACAGAGTTTAGAGAACACTTAGGGGGCGAATTGACTTTAATGTTATTGCAAGAAATTGGTCAAGGTTTTGAGGTGCATGAGGTTGATGTACCTGTCTATAGGAAAGCTATTAAGGAACTGTTGGCAGTTTAAAACGCCCTCCTAAATTCTTAGGAAAAACCGAATATGGGGGGTCTGCCCCCCAAACCCCCCATTGGGGGAGGCAACTCGTCCCCCAAACCCCCTGCAAAAGTGCCTTGTCTTGGGGTGCGGTAGGTTTCGGCAATCGGCTTCTTTTTCGGTTAATACACAAGTTTTTGGTAAGAATCGAATAGGTGTGTCTTTGTTCTACAAGGCTTGTCTTAAGAAAAACCGAGTATTGGGGGTTGGGGGACGAGTTGCCTCCCAAGGCATTTTTCGGGGGAAGGATTCCTCAGATTCGATGCCGCCCAAACCCCCTGCCAACAATGTCATATCTGTGAGCGTTCAATCTCTGTGCGTTTAGCAGTGTTTCGGTGAGAATTAAGGAAAGTTCAGCCCTCTAACTGACTTCACCAAAATACAAACAATAATTATGAAAATTGGTACAGATAATATTCATCTCACCTACTGCACTAATATTCATCCCGGCGAAAGTTGGAGCGAAGTTTTTGCCAATCTAAAGCAATATATCCCTGTTCTTAAGTTGCGGTTGTCTCCAGAAAACCCTTTTGGTATTGGACTGCGTTTAGCAAATATTGCCGCTAAGGAGTTATTAGAAAGAGATAATTTAGCTCAGTTTCAATCTTGGTTAACGGCTCAAAACTTGTATGTATTTACTCTAAATGGCTTTCCTTATGGAGAATTTCATCACCAAGTTGTCAAAGATGCCGTCTATTCGCCCGATTGGTCTAAAATTGAACGCCTAGACTACACAATAAATTTAGCCAAAATTCTCGCTGCTTTATTGCCTCAAGGTATAGATGGAGGGATTTCTACTTTACCTATATCTTACAAGCCTTGGTGGAAAGGCGAAGTTTCTGCTGAAAATCACATTTTCAACTCTAGTTGTCTTCACCTTGCATCCCTTACCGCCGAACTTATCAACCTTCGCCAGCAAACCGGGAAACTTATCCATTTAGATATAGAACCCGAACCCGATGGATTGCTCGAAAATACGGCGGAAGTAATCGATTTTTTTACCAACTGGTTGCTTCCAGTTAGCGGCGCAATTCTTGCCCAATCTTTGGGTATCTCTCCAAAATTAGCAGAAGCACAATTACTCGAACACATCCGTATTTGCTACGATACTTGTCATTTTGCAGTGGAATACGAAGATCCGGCTACAGTTTTTGCACTTTTTCAGGAATCTGGCATCAAAATCGGCAAAATCCAGCTAAGTGCAGCAATTAAAGTAGCATTACCTGCCAATAGAGAGGTTTTATTATCACGATTGCGCCCCTTTGCTGAGTCTACTTACTTACACCAAGTAATCGAACGTTACCCAGATGGTTCATTGCATCATTACCCCGATTTAGTTACAGCTTTACCATATCTAGAGCAGTCAAAAGCTCAAGAATGGCGCACACATTTTCACGTACCTATTTTTATCCACGATTATCAAGTTTTGCAGTCTACTCAAGATGATATTGTGGCAGTTTTGCAATTACTACAAGCAAACCCTGTTTGTCAGCATCTAGAAATTGAAACCTATACTTGGGATGTTTTACCCCAAGAAATGAAAATCGATTTACTCGCATCTATCCAAAGAGAGTATGAGTGGGTATTACAAACAGGCTTAGAAATTCAACCACAGCCTGCTTTCATCTCATAATAATTTTTTAACCAGTATTACTCCATATTTTCCCCCCTTAAAAAGGGGGGTTAGGGGGGATCTCCCCACATCTTTTCAAATTAACCCATATAAAAACCATGCGAAAAACAGTTGTTCTAAACGTAGTAGGCTTAACCCCCAGCTTACTCGGAGAACATACGCCCTTTTTATCTAATTGGGCAAAAAAGGGGCAATTAGCCAATATTAAACCCGTACTCCCGGCGGTAACTTGTACGGCGCAAGCTACCTACTTAACTGGCAAATTGCCTGACGAACATGGCATTGTTGGTAACGGGTGGTACTTCCGCGATGAATGCGAAGTAAAATTTTGGAAACAATCTAATAAATTAGTGCGATCGCCTAAAATCTGGGATATGGCGCGATCGCTCGATTCGTCTTTTACCTGTGCTAATTTGTTCTGGTGGTACAATATGTACTCCTCGGTAGATTACGCTGTTACGCCGCGCCCCCTGTACCCCGCCGATGGGCGAAAAATTCCCGATATCTATACACAACCTGCGGAAATGCGATCGCATCTCACTAAGGATTTAGGTCAATTTCCCTTATTCAACTTCTGGGGGCCCAATACAAACATCGCCTCTAGTCAGTGGATTGCAGATAGTGCTAAGTGGACAGAAGAACGTTACAATCCGACGCTAACTTTAGTTTATCTACCTCACTTAGATTACGGATTGCAACGTCTTGGCACTAAAAACAGCCTTATTCACAAAGATTTGCAAGAAATTGATGCTATTTGTGGCGATTTGATTGCTTACTATGAAGCTCGAAATGCTCAAGTAGTTGTTTTATCAGAGTACGGTATAACTGATGTTTCGCGCCCAGTCCACTTAAATCGCGTGTTGCGAGAACAGGGTTTATTAACAGTACGGGAAGAATTAGGGCGCGAATTGCTCGATTGTGGTGCAAGCAAGGCTTTTGCGGTTGCAGATCATCAAGTTGCTCATATATATGTAAACGATCCTAGTTATCTACCCAAAGTCCGCGATATTTTAGAATCAACCCCCGGTGTGGCGCAGGTATTAGAAGATGAAAAAGCAGCTTATCATCTCAATCACTCCCGTTCTGGAGACTTAGTAGCGATCGCACAGCCAGATAGTTGGTTTACTTACTATTATTGGTTAGATGACGCTTGCGCTCCTGATTTTGCCTCTACTGTCGATATTCACCGCAAACCAGGTTACGATCCGGTAGAACTATTTATCGACCCGCAAATCAAAGTTCCTCAACTTAAAGTTGGTTTGAAACTATTACAGAAAAAGTTAGGATTTCGCTACTTAATGGATGTTATCCCCACCGATGCTAATTTAGTACGTGGTTCTCATGGTGCTATTAATGTTTCGTCTCAAGATCAGCCAATATTTATTACTCAAAAACCTAACTCACTCAACGCAGATACTATTGCTGCAACTGATGTTTGTAAATTACTGTTCCAACATCTTGTCGAATAAATAATTGCGAGCGCATCTTATCTAAAGTATCTCTTAAGTAAGATGCAAAAAATAAATTTGTATCCATTTTATCAATAAACTTATAAATAGAAATAGTGAGTTTTAGAATATCAAAATTATTGATAATTCGATCAAAAGAAAATTCATTGTAAACACTTATTAATAACAACTACTCTAGCAAAGAGAACCAGCATTTTATAGATGCTCTACTTCAAAAAGATTGCAAGACAAATTAGTCTTCGTCATTAAGTTTTAGTGGCGAACAAAATATTTATGTATGCGTTTATTTTGTCAGCTTTCTTTATAAAAAAGTAATTGCAAATACCTTTAAGCAGTAAAACGGTGAGAAAATTTCCCTAATGTTTGACTCCCACGCCGTTTTTGTAGTATTTTGTGTTACATAATTATTACCTATGAGAAAATTTCTATGATGTTTGACTCCCACTGCTATACGACCAAAAGCGGCATTATTGTATCTCGTACTGTTACCGAAGTACCTATTGAAACAGCCTTAGAAGACATTTTATGGAGTCTCAATTCGCAAAGAGGCGGGTTGTTAGGTAGTAGTTATGAATATCCAGGAAGATACAAAAGATGGGCAATGGGATTTGTCAACCCACCATTAGAATTAAGTACGTGCGATCGCAATTTTACAATCAAAGCATTAAACAAACGCGGTACGATCCTAATTCCCTTTTTAGCCGAACGATTAACAAAAAAATCCCAAATCGAAAGCGTCGAAGTAGACGAAACTTGTATTACTGGTTCGATTGTTCAAACAGCGCAATTATTTACCGAAGAAGAACGCAGCAAACAACCTTCCGCTTTTAGCATCGTCCGTGAAATTCTCAATGTTTTTTATAGCAATGAAGACGAACACTTGGGATTATACGGCGCGTTTGGTTACGATTTGGTTTATCAATTTGAATCTGTCCCCAAAACCCAGATTAGACCAGAAGATCAGCGCGACTTGGTTTTGTATTTGCCCGATGAATTGGTTGTAGTTGACTACTATTTGCAAAGTGCTTTTCTATTGCAGTACGAACTTGAAACCCCCCAGGGAAATACAAAGGGGTTGCCAAGAATAGGTGAAGCAATTGATTATAGAGGAAGTCGCGCAGTAGTTGAAAAAAGCGTCGATCACGCCCCTGGAGAATATGCCAGCAAAGTTCATAAAGCCTTAGAATACTTCCGTCGGGGAGATTTATTTGAAGTTGTCCCCAGTCAAAACTTTTACTCTGCTTGCGAAGAAGCACCAAGTAAGTTATTTGAAACCTTGCAGCAAATCAATCCTAGCCCTTACGGATTCATCTTTAACTTGGGCGGCGAGTATTTAATCGGCGCATCGCCCGAAATGTTTGTTCGAGTAGAAGGAAAAAGGATTGAAACTTGTCCGATTAGTGGCACAATTAGCCGGGGACAAAATGCGATCGATGATGCCGATCAAATTTTACTATTGCTTAATTCTGGCAAAGATGCAGCCGAATTAACCATGTGTACCGACGTAGATCGCAACGATAAATCAAGAATTTGCGAACCCGGTTCGGTAAGAGTAATTGGACGAAGACAAATTGAACTATACAGCCACTTAATTCACACCGTAGACCACGTAGAAGGCTTACTAAGACCTCAATTTGATGCTTTAGATGCTTTTTTGACCCACACTTGGGCTGTAACCGTTACGGGCGCACCAAAACGGGCAGCAATACAGTTTTTAGAACAGCACGAACATAGTGTAAGGCGTTGGTATGGTGGGGCGGTAGGTTGTTTGACCTTCAACGGCGACTTGAATACAGGTTTGATTTTACGGACTATCAGACTAAAAGACTCGATTGCTGAAGTTCGCGCTGGGGCTACGGTGCTTTATGACTCCATCGCCGAAGCAGAAGAACAAGAAACCAGAACCAAAGCCGCCGCCCTATTTGAGACAATTAGCCGCGCTAAAATTACCGCAAATAACAACCTTTCTAACAAAAGTAGCGAGTACACAGGTATTACTGAAGTAAAAAGCAGCAAAGTAAAAGTTTTACTCATCGACTACGAAGACTCTTTTGTTCACACTTTGGCTAATTACATCCGTCAAACTGGCGCAACAGTAACTACCTTACGTCATGGCTTTGCTGATTCAGTTTTGGATGAAGAAGATCCAGACTTAGTTGTATTATCTCCTGGCCCTGGTAGACCTCACGATTTTGGTGTACCAGATACAGTCCAAGCTTGCGTTCGTCGTCAACTGCCAATTTTTGGGGTTTGTCTAGGTTTGCAAGGTATTGTGGAAGCTTTCGGCGGGGAACTGGGAGTTTTAGATTATCCTCAGCATGGAAAATCATCGCGGATTTTTGTTACCGACCAAAACTCTGGGACTTTTCAAGGTTTACCAGAATCTTTTGAAGTGGGTAGATACCATTCTTTATTTGCTTTACAGCAAAAACTCCCCCCAGAACTAAAAGTAACAGCACTTTCTGATGATGATGTGATTATGGGTATCGAACATCAAACTTTACCGATTGCGGCGGTACAGTTTCATCCAGAATCAATTATGAGTTTGGCGGGAGAAGTTGGTTTAGCAATTATTGCCAACGTGGTTTGTACTTTCGCCAAAAACCAATCTCAGCAAAGCCAAACATTAAATGGCGTAGTATTTTCCAATTCGTAAAGGATGAAAAGAAAATCTTTTACTTAATAAGGGTGGCTACTCTATATTTTCCCCCCTTAATAAGGGGGAATCTTCAAACTCTTAGAAATACATCACATATGTTCAATCAAACAGGAGTTATTAAGTGACGGCTACGCAGATAAATCCCCAGGCTATTCTCGCTCAAATTGTCCAGCACAAAGATCAAGAAATAGCCCAAATGCGCCAGCAGTTACGGCTAGGAGATTTGCAAAGTCAGTTAAAATCTGCGCCGATGGTGCGCGACTTTGTTGGCGCTTTGCAAAATAGTCCGCACTACCCTAGCTTAATTGCGGAAGTTAAAAAAGCATCTCCAAGCAAAGGGATAATTTGCCACAACTTCAACCCAGTAGAAATTGCCACTGCTTATGTTCGTGGTGGCGCAGCTTGTTTATCTGTGCTTACTGATAGCAAATTTTTTCAAGGTAGCTTTGAAAATCTGCAAAACATTCGTCCCACTGTAGAAGTACCGTTATTGTGCAAAGAATTTGTTATTGATCCATACCAAATTTACAAAGCGCGGGTGGTGGGTGCAGATGCGGTGCTTTTGATTGCAGCTATTTTATCCGACCAAAACCTGCAAGAATTTTTGTACTTAATTCACTCGTTGGGGATGAACGCTTTAGTAGAAGTGCATACCCTAGCTGAACTTGATCGCGTTTTAAAACTTCATGACTTACGTTTAGTTGGAATCAACAACCGAAATCTAGAAACTTTTAACGTTGATTTGGCAACTACTAGCCAGCTAATGCAGGAAAGATCCCAGCAGTTGACAAGTTTGGGGATAACCGTTGTTAGCGAATCTGGTTTGTATTCGCCAACAGATTTATCCTTTGTTGCGGCGGCGGGGGTTCGGAGTGTATTAGTAGGCGAATCTTTGGTCAAACAAACCGATGTTGAACAAGCCGTGCTGACTTTATTGGACAATAAAGCAAGCTAACTACTAATTGCCAATTTGTGCTTATTTTTAGGTAAATTATGACAATGAATGCTATTTCTCAACGCCTCAAAGCTTTACGCCAAGCAAAACAATGCGCTTTAATTCCCTTTATTACGGCGGGAGATCCAGATTTAGAAACTACCGCCGCAGCTTTAAAGGTGCTAGATCGTAACGGTGCAGACTTAATTGAATTAGGGGTTCCCTATTCCGATCCTTTAGCTGATGGCCCAGTAATTCAAGCCGCCGCAACTCGCGCCTTACAAAAAGGTACAAAGTTAGAACAGGTGCTAGAAATAGTTGCCAAAGTTAGCCCCGAAATCAAAGCACCAATTATTCTATTTACTTATTACAACCCGATTTTGAACCGGGGAATTGAACCATTTTTAGAGCAAATCGCTAAAGTTGGGGTTAAAGGCTTAGTAGTCCCAGATTTACCTTTAGAAGAAGCAGACGAATTACTAGAAGCGGCGGCTAAAGTTGGAATTGAGCTAATTTTGTTAGTTGCGCCAACGAGTTCTGAGACTAGAATTAAAGCAATTTCTGCTAAGTCCCAAGGCTTTATTTATCTAGTTAGCGTTACGGGTGTAACGGGAATGCGATCGCAAATTCAAAGCAGAGTCAAAGATTTACTCGTAGAAATGCGCCAAATTACCGATAAACCAATTGGCGTAGGTTTTGGGATTTCTTCACCCGAACAAGCCCAGCAAGTTAAGGAATGGGGCGCTGACGCGGTAATTGTCGGTAGCGCCTTTGTCAGGGCGTTGGAAACTGGGACACCCGCCGAAGGATTGCAAGCAGTAGAGAAACTGTGTCAAGAATTAAAAAGTGCGATCGCGCCTAAACAGGTAGTGGTAATGGGTAATGGGTAATGGGTAATGGGTAATAATTTCAATAACCAATGACCAATTCTCAATGACCAATGACCAATTTGTAGTTTAAGTAAAAATATAGAGGATTTATCTAATGGTCAGCATTCAAGAAATCTACGATGTCACAGCTTCCGACCCCAAAAGACCCGATGCCCTCGGTAGGTTTGGTAAGTTCGGCGGTAAGTACGTTCCCGAAACCCTCATGCCTGCTTTAGAAGAACTAGAAGTAGCTTTTGATAAGTATTGCAACGATTCGGGATTTCAGGAAGAATTGCAAGGCTTGCTTAAAGATTATGTTGGTCGTCCTACACCTTTATACTTTGCCGAACGTCTCACCGCCCACTACGCCACAGCAAATAGCAACCCGTTAATTTACCTCAAGCGGGAAGACTTAAACCATACAGGCGCACACAAAATTAATAATGCTTTAGCGCAAGTATTACTAGCCAAGCGCATGGGCAAAAAGCGAATTATCGCCGAAACCGGAGCGGGACAGCACGGAGTCGCTACAGCCACCGTATGCGCTCGGTTTGGTTTTGACTGCGTAATTTACATGGGTGTTCAAGATATGGAACGCCAAAGCCTGAACGTGTTTCGGATGCGACTAATGGGCGCAGAAGTCCGCCCCGTATCTGCGGGAACAGGAACCCTTAAAGATGCAACTTCCGAAGCAATTCGGGACTGGGTAACAAATGTAGAAAATACTCACTATATTTTAGGTTCTGTAGCTGGCCCTCATCCTTACCCGATGCTAGTGCGCGATTTTCATGCTGTAATCGGACAAGAAACTCGTTGGCAAGCTGAGGAGAAATGGGGCGGATTGCCGGATATTCTGCTTGCTTGTGTGGGCGGCGGTTCTAATGCAATGGGACTATTTCATGAATTTGTCAGCGACTCCAACGTCAGAATGATTGGGGTTGAAGCCGCCGGAGAAGGTGTAGAAACAGACAAACACGCCGCTACTTTAACTAAAGGACGAGTTGGCGTACTACATGGGGCAATGAGTTATTTGTTGCAAGACAATGATGGACAAGTAGTTGAAGCCCACTCAATTAGCGCCGGATTAGACTATCCCGGAGTTGGCCCAGAGCATAGTTACCTCAAAGAACTAGGACGCGCCGAATACTACAGCGTTACCGACCAGCAGGCATTAGACGCATTACAATTACTATCGCAGCAAGAAGGGATTATTCCTGCTTTAGAAACCGCTCATGCGATCGCCTATTTAGACACTCTTTGTCCTCAACTGACAGGTAGCCCCAGAATTGTGATCAACTGTTCCGGGCGTGGTGATAAAGATGTCCAAACAGTAGCCAAAGCATTGCACAAAGACGGTTAATAACATAAACAAAAAATCGCCATGATAGCTGTAACCCAAGCAACCGTTGACAATATAATTGCACCGAGTGAGATTGAATGGCCCAAGTTATTAGAACAATTACTAGCAGGGCAAAGTCTCAGCATTCCGACGGCGGCTGATTTGATGCAAGGTTGGTTAACTGAGGCAATTCCGCCTGTATTATCGGGAGCAATTCTCGCCGCCATCCAAGCTAAAGGCGTAACCGCCACTGAATTAGTAGGAATGGCGCAAGTTCTGCACGCCCAATCCGCCATTAGTAAAAGCATCCCCAGTTCCACACCGTTGATTGACACCTGCGGGACGGGAGGAGACGGAGCATCTACCTTCAATATTTCAACAGCAGTAGCCTTTGTAGCCGCCGCCGCCGGGGTGAAAGTCGCCAAACACGGTAATCGTTCAGCTTCTAGTAAAACGGGTTCTGCCGACGTATTAGAGGCTTTAGGAATCAACCTTAATTCCGAAGTTGAAAAAGTAACCGCCGCCGTTGAAGAAGTGGGAATTACATTTTTATTTGCTCCCGGTTGGCATCCGGCGCTAAAGGCTGTAGCCGGGTTACGCAAAACTTTAAAGGTGCGGACAGTTTTTAATCTACTAGGGCCCTTAGTTAACCCGATGCAGCCTACGGGGCAAATTATCGGCGTTAGCGATCCTAGTTTAGTAGAAACAATTGCTCGTGCTTTATCGCAACTAGGAATAGAAAGAGCGATCGTTGTTCACGGTAGAGAAAAGCTAGACGAAGCGGGGTTAGCAGATATTAACGATTTGGCGGTACTCGAAAACAATCAAGTCCGTTTAATGACGTTAGATGTTGAACAACTTGGTTTGCAAAAAGCCGCAACTGACGAGATTAGAGGGGGAGACGTAGGGGAAAATGCTCAAATTCTTAAAAACGTACTCCAAGGGAAAGGTACAGAGGCCCAACAAAATGTTGTAGCTTTAAACGCCGCCCTAGCGCTTTATGTCGGGAAAGCAATTACATCAGAAGAATATAGCAAAGGAATTGCGATCACCAAAGACATTCTCCGCAGTGGTGCAGCGTGGTCAAAATTAGAGCAATTAGTCCAGTTTTTGCGCTGACATCAAAAATTAGGGGATTAAGTTCCCCTTTTTTTTCAATTCACCGTACCCCCGCAATCTCAACATGATGCCTTTGAGTCTCAAGGAAATCGATCGGGAAATAATTAACTTACTCAGTAAAAGAATTGCGATTTTAAACGACTCATTGCCTATACAAGCAGAATCCGGCGATATTACCCAACTTTTAAATCAAGCTGGCGTGCCAGAATTTGTTTGGAAAAGCATTACAATTAGCTGCGCGGCGGCGATCGCTTCCTCTACTTCCTTTACCCCAGTTAAACCCCGAAAAGTTACTATAATTGGTGGTAATGGCAAACTAGGAAGTTTTTTTAGCCAACAACTATCTCATGCTGGTCATAACATTAGCATTCTCGAACATAATAACTGGGACGAAGCGCCACAACTATTAGGAAAAGCCGAATTAGTATTAGTTTGCGTTCCTATCGAATACACCATCAGCGTAATTCAACAAGCCGCGCCTTACCTCAAAGCAGATACAGCTTTAGCAGACATTACCAGCGTTAAAACTCCTATAGTTCAAGAACTACTCAAGCAGCACAAAGGGCCTGTTTTAAGTTTGCATCCCATGTTCGGCCCTGGAGTGCAATCATTTTTATCGCAAAACGTTATAGTTTGTCCAGGTCGTCAAGAGCAAGTCTTTAAATGGCTACTAGACTTAATTGAAAGTAGTGGCGGTAAACTAATCGCCTGTACCCCCGAAGAACACGATCGCATGATGATAGCAATTCAGGCAATCAGGCACTTTACAACCTTTAGCCTAGGCGTATTTTTAGCCGAAGAAGGCATTGACATCAGCCGTAGCTTAGAATTTTCTAGCCCACTTTACCGCTTAGAAATTGATATAGTTAGCCGTTTATTTGCTCAAGATCCGGCTTTATCTGTTGATATCATGTCCGCAGGCATAGAACGCCGTCAAGCCATTACCAGATTAGTAGAAACTTATAGCCGCCTCGCCCAATTAGTAGAAAACCAAGACGAAGCCGCCTTAAAGCGAGAATTTGCCGCTACTTCCAGCACCTTCGCCCAAGGAGCAAACCAAGCCGTAGCCGAAAGTAACCATATTATCGACAGTCTCAGCTTGTTACTAGCTGCAAAGGTTACCCAAGCCCAAAGAACCGCCCCCAGCCTTGCTAAAACCACTAATCCAGTCTAAAAGGGCTT
>CAJQOK010000585.1 GCA_905479905.1 uncultured Aliterella sp. | reverse complement strand
CTACTCGCGCTGGACAAATTAAAACGGGTTCTCTCTGTCGCAGCGAAAGAGTTGCTAAGTATAATCGTTTACTTAGAATTGAAGACCAGTTGGGAAGTAGCGCTGTCTATGCTGGTGCTGTTGGTTTGGGGGCTAAGTAGTTCCATCACTTCCTTCTAAGAAAAACCGAATATGGGGGGTCTGCCCCCCAAACCCCCCATTGGGGGACGGCTTACCTCCCCCAAACCCCCTGCAAAAGGGTCTTTTTGTTAACCCGGTATTTCCTGGCAATACACCTGTTGTAAGTAAATTAGGCTTTATGCTTTGCAATCGATAATCTTAACTTAAGGGTAAAATCCTAGTTTGGGTAATCCCAAGGTTTCATCCCATCCCATCATAATGTTTAAGCACTGAATCGCTTGCCCTGCTTGTCCTTTGATTAAATTGTCAATGGCGGACATGACGATCGCTCTCCCTGTACGTGGATCTACTTCAATGCCTATGTAACATAGGTTGCTGCCACACGCCCATTTGGTTTGTGGATATACGCCGCTTTCACAGATTGTCACCCAAGGGGAGTTACGATAAAATGCTGTGTAAATTGTCAGCAAGTCTTCTCTTACTAATCCTGGATCTCTTAATGTTGCATACACTGTTGCTAATATTCCCCGCACCATTGGCATTAAATGCGGTGTAAATTGAATTGTTACCTCTTTTCCAGCTAAATCACTGCAAACTTGCTCGATTTCTGGGGTATGTCGATGTCTCGCTACGCCATAAGCTCCTATTGAGTTATCAGCCTCGGCTAACAACATCCCAGTTTTTGCTTGTCTACCACCTCCAGAAGTGCCGGATTTGGCATCGATAATCGCCGTTTCTGGCACGATTAAGCCTTGTTTAAGCAATGGCGAAAGTGCCAATAAACTCGCTGTGGGATAGCACCCCGCACAACCAATTAGTTGACTTTCAGCAATGCGACTTCTGTATAATTCTGGTAAACCATAAACTGCTTTATCTGCGATCGCGCGATCGCTTCTCTCTTTCCCATACCACGATGTATAGGTGTCTAAGTTTGTAAACCGATAATCTGCCGATAAATCCAGCACTTTACAGCCTTTTTCTATCAATGTCGGCGCTATTTGACACGCAAGTCCATTGGGCAATGACAAAAATACTACTTCACAACGTTCGGCAATTTCTACAGGATTTACTGCCTCAATTTTGCGCTTGACAATATGCCCTAAATGTGGATACAAATCGGCAAAAGACTTACCCGCACTACTTTCACCGCCTAAATAGGTAAGCTCTAACTCTGGGTGATCCATCAATAGCCGCACTAATTGCACCCCTCCATAACCCGACGCGCCCACAATGCCAACCGATACGCGCCTTATATCACCCATAATTATTAACCTTTAGGAGTTTTTACTAAAAAAATTCAACTTTTGCCAAATTCTATATCAGGTTGTGTTTCTATGTGCAAGGTTTCGAGTAAATATCTGTAATTGTAGGAATGCGATCGCATTATCTCCTTAAACTAGCCGGGAATCTCGCCCTATTAGAAACAGGCTACAATCAAATTAATCTAAGCTTCAAGAAACTTTACAACTTACTTTATTTGTAATACTCTGTGCAACAGCCTACAACTGCTTTAAAACAACCATTTCAATTTGATTCAATCGAGGATGCTTTAGCCGATCTCAAAGCAGGGCGAATGTTGGTAGTAGTGGATGATGAGAGCCGGGAAAATGAAGGAGACTTAATTTGTGCTGCTCAGTTCGCTACGCCCGATATAATTAATTTTATGGCAGTAGAGGCGCGGGGATTGATTTGTTTAGCTATGACTGGCGAAAGGTTAGACGAGCTAGATTTGCCTTTAATGGTAACTAATACAACCGATACCAATCAAACAGCTTTTACCGTCAGTATTGATGCTTCCCCAGCCTTGGGCGTAACTACAGGCATATCTGCCGACGATCGCGCCCGGACGATTCAAGTTACAATTAATCCTCATACAAAACCAAAAGATTTACACCGCCCAGGTCATATTTTCCCTCTCCGAGCGCGATCAGGAGGAGTGCTAAAAAGGGCTGGACATACCGAAGCTGGGGTCGATTTGCCGCAGTTAGCAGGTTTGTACCCCGCCGGGGTAATTTGTGAAATTCAAAACCCTGATGGCTCAATGGCGCGTTTACCGCAATTAGTTGAGTATGCCAAAGTTCATAAATTAAAAATTATAAGTATTGCAGACTTGATTAGTTATCGTCTCAAATACGAGCGCTTTGTCCGTCGTGAAACGGTGACAAAATTACCAACGCAATTTGGAGAGTTTAATATCTACGGTTATCGCAATACCCTAGATAATTCCGAACACGTAGCCGTTGTTAAAGGTGAACCCGCAGACTTTGCTAACAAAACTGTCATGGTGCGGATGCACTCGGAATGTTTGACGGGGGATGCTTTGGGTTCTTTGCGTTGCGATTGTCGAATGCAGTTGCAAGCAGCGTTGAAAATGATTGAAAATGCAGGAGTTGGCGTTGTAGTTTATTTAAAGCAAGAAGGGCGCGGAATAGGACTAATTAACAAGCTAAAAGCTTACTCTTTGCAAGATATGGGTTTAGATACGGTGGAAGCTAACGAACGATTGGGTTTTCCTGCCGATTTGCGTAATTATGGTGTAGGAGCGCAAATTTTGAACGATTTGGGCGTAGAAAGAATTCGCTTAATTACTAATAATCCCCGCAAAATAGCCGGGTTGAAAGGCTACGGTTTAGAAGTAACTGACCGATTACCATTACTCATTGAAGCTACCGATTATAACTCTATATATTTGGCTACAAAGGCTGAAAAACTAGGTCATATGCTGTTGCAGACTTACTTAGTTACTGTCGGTTTGCACTGGAAAGATGAGCCATTATCTGTAACCGAGCGCTACGATCGCCTAGAGAAATTACGCAACCTAGCGCGCACCTCTGATTTGTTATTGCAGGAAGAAGCAAGACCCGTTGCGATCGCTTTATTTAGCGAACCTTCAATAACTGTACATTTAGGCTTCGATCAAGCGCAAGTTGCGGCGATAGATTGGTACAAGAACCCCGATCACCCTTATGTAAAAGCAATTTCTCAAATTCTAGATAATCTCGCAAGTTGGACATTTTTAGAAAAGTTAGAGTTTTTAGTTTCTCCTGGAGTCGATCCTTTAACTAGCTTGCAAGTTAAATTAGATCGCCAGGTGTTGAGTACAGACGAATTACCATCCGCCATTTGCAACCAGTTAGAAACCCAAAAAATCTATTGCTACGGCTGTTAACTACTCTCATATTCTCCCCCTTTTTTAAGGGGAGTCAAAAAGCGGTGTAGCTGAACCTGACCGCTTTGTTGACGTGGGTTGGGGGGATCTCTTGCCATATATTCCTACTCAACTCAAAAAACCTACCAATTGGCAGGTTTTTTAACGTAAAAGTATCGACATCAATTAACTACGTAAGCCGATTTTAATGCCCAAATGATTAAAGCTGCGATCGCTCCTAAAATCAGTACACTAGAAATCGTCACTGCTTTTGGGGTATCTGCGCCTTTAAATTTCATAATTCCCCGATTCAAGTCAGACATCAGGCTAGTCTCCTCTAGTGGTATTCCAATCCGTCGCCTTAATTCTAATCGCTTCTACACATTAACGATGTCACAACTAGGAACATTGACATCAATTCCTGATTGGTTCCAAGCACGCCCATCTAAAGCCATTTGTTCAATTAAACTCGCTAATCTCAGCGCTTTTAATGCTTGTTCTCCACCGACTGACGGCTGATTTCCACCCCTTACACAGTTGACAAAATGCTCAAGTTCTGCATGGAGTGGTTCTATATTGCTGGTATGCACTTTTTCAATCAAACCATCTTGACGATAAAGCACTTGACCGTAATCTGTCATGCAATTAGCCGTTGTTTGGCGATGGATGAGAATTTCATTATTGAGAAAATCTGCTTCAGTCAGCGAATTTTTGCAATGTGCAGCAATGCGGCGGATTTTGCAATGAGTAACTTTACTAGCGGTAAGAGTTGCCACAATCCCATTAGCAAAGCCTAAAGTAGCCGTCACATAGTCTAAATAAGGGCGTGGCTTAGTATTTGCCGAAAAATTGACCGCCTCTGTAGCACAGGCGCGGCTACCGCTTGCTGTT
>CAJQOK010000584.1 GCA_905479905.1 uncultured Aliterella sp. | reverse complement strand
GGAATCCCTCTACCGTCATCGGTGACAGTTACTGAACCATCGGCGTTGAGTGCTGCTTCTATATGGGTGCAATGTCCCGCCAATGCTTCATCGATGGAATTGTCTACTACCTCGTAAACTAAATGATGGAGTCCCCTAGGCCCGGTAGTGCCGATGTACATACCCGGTCGCATCCGGACGGGTTCCAAATCTCTCAGAACTCGAATCTGATCTGCACCGTAGCTACTCGTCATAAAATAGGTTCTCCAAAATAAGGTTACAATCGCCTATTGGCTGATAAAACAAGGAATCACTTATCAAGTCTAACATAAAAGGCTCTATGGCGACGTTAGAGCAGTCTAAAGACCAATTTATTTGAGGGACGCACCCAGTTATTTATTCTAATTCTAGTTTGATTGTAATTTGCGGCGCTACGGCTACAGGAAAATCTAGCTTGGCTTTAGCTTTGGCAAAAAGGCTGGAGGCGATAATTATCAGCGCCGATTCGCGTCAGGTTTACCGCGAGTTTGATATTGGGACGGCTAAACCCACTTTAGCAGAGCAAAAAGCAGCAGCGCATTATTTGATTGATATTTGCGAACCAGTAGAGACTTTGACTTTAGCAGACTATCAGCAGCAAGCCCAAGAATTAATAAATTCTGCTGTTTCTCCGGCTTTATTGGTAGGGGGAACAGGTTTATATATTCGCTCGATTGTTCAAGGGTTAAAGATTCCCAGAGTTGCACCTAATTATGAATTGCGAAATCAATTGCAAAAGCTTGGTCAACTCCAACTCTACGCTATGTTACAACAAGTAGACCCCGTAGCAGCGCAAAAAATTCATGCTAACGATGGGGTGCGGACATTACGAGCGTTAGAAGTATTTTATGTTACAGGATGCCCGATTTCTGAGCAACAAGGCGAAAATCCGCCCAAATATCCGATTTTACAAATTGGCTTGGATTGTCCTAATTCAGAAGATTTACAAAAGCGCATTGAACAGCGTACTGAACAGATGATTGAGGCGGGATTAGTTGCAGAAGTTGAGTTGCTGTGTCAAAAATACGGTGTGAATTTACCTTTGCTAAATACTTTAGGCTACCAAGAAATTAAAGAATATTTGCTAGGCAATATTAGCTTATCTGAAGCAAAAAACTTGACAGTTTTACATACGCGCCAATTTGCTAAACGTCAGCGTACATGGTTTAGAGCTTATCCAGAAATTGCCTGGTTTGACTCGGACGATCGCCAGTTAATTGAAAAAGTATGGCAGAAAGTTAGGGAATTTAGGGAATTGCTGTAAAAACCAATACTATGCGATCGCCTACAGCACAATAAATTAAAGCAATCTTGTCACTACAAAGGATTCATAGCTTTATGCGGAAGTTGCTTAAAGGCGTACATCATTTCCAAAGTCATTACTTTAGCAGCCACCGGGAGATGTTTGAGCAACTGTCTTTAGGACAGCACCCCAGAATTTTGTTTATTACTTGCTGCGATTCTCGCGCTTGACCCTAATTTAATTACTCAAACCGAACCTGGAGAATTATTTATTATCCGCAATATAGGTAATATTATCCCTCCGTACGGCACAACTACGGGCGCAGAAGGTGCGGCGATTGAATACGCTATTCAAGAATTAGGCATTAAAAATATTATTGTTTGCGGTCATTCTCACTGTGGCGCAATGAAAGGACTACTGCACGTAAATAGTTTAATGGAAAAAACCCCTTTAGTTCGAGATTGGTTAAAGTACGCCGAAGAAGCTACGCGGATTCATTGAGGAACATTATCAAGGCTATGGAGACGAAGAAAGATTAAGTGCAGCCATTGAAGAAAATGTTTTAACTCAAATTGAAAACTTGCGTAGTTATCCAATTGTTCATTCAAAACTCTATAACGGTCAGCTTACCCTTCATGCTTGGGTTTATAAAATTGAAACTGGGGGAGTTTTTGTTTACAGTACCGAACGCTGTAATATCAAAGCCGAACATGACGATGATCTCTACGAAATGACAACCCAGCCTGTAACATAGGTTGGTCATTGGTCATTGGTTATTACCCATTACCCATTACCCATTACCCATTACCCATTACCCATTACCCATTACCCATTACCCATTACCCATTACCCATTACCCATTACCCTTAAATGCCCAATATTTGTAGCTTTACTTTACCTTTATTAGTTTTTCTAAGTTTTTTTTCTACTCAACCAACCTTTGCAGCGTTTCTCCAACCCCTAACAACTAAACGGGGAATGGTAGTATCCGCCCATCCTTTAGCAAGTCAAGCAGGACTTGATATATTAAAGAGTGGCGGTAATGCAGTAGATGCAGCCGTTGCAACAACTTTTGCTATTTCTGTGGTTGAACCTTTTTCGGCGGGAATTGGTGGCGGTGGTTTTTTACTCTTACATCAAGCCAATAATTCCCAAATGAAGGCGCTAGATTTCCGCGAACGCGCTCCTTTAAAAGCTACCAAAAATATGTATTTGGATGCTCAAGGCAAAGTACGCCCAAATTTAAGTGTTGATGGCTATTTGTCTGTGGGCGTACCGGGTACAGTCGCCGGACTTTATCAAGTGCATCGCCAGTATGGAAAATTACCTTGGGCGAAAGTAGTTGCCCCATCTATTAAGTACGCTCAAGAGGGGTTTGTCGTCACAGAGCGGTTTGTAGGGGAAGTGGAAAGCCGCAAAAAGCAAGTTTTGAGTAATCAAGCCGCTCGACAGGTTTTTACGCGCAACGGCACAATGTACGCGGCTGGAGATAAGTTAATACAAAGGGATTTAGCAAAAACTTTACAGCAAATTGCTACCGAGCCTCAGAGTTTTTATACCGGAAATATTGCCCGTGCGATCGCACAAGACATGGCAAAAAACGGCGGTTTAATTACTTTAGAAGATTTAAAAACTTATAAACCTATTTGGCGCACCCCAGTTTGTGGTAACTTCCGACAATCACGAATTTGCTCTATGCCGCCGCCATCATCTGGGGGCGTACACTTATTACAGATATTAAATCTCATTGGCGACACCGATCTAAAAGCTAAAGGATGGCACAACCCGGACGTACTGCACTTAATGGTAGAAGCGATGCGAATTGCCTACGCTGATAGATCGGAACATTTAGGCGATCCTGATTTTGTCAAAGTGCCAGTACAACAGCTAATTAGCCCAGAATATGCAGCTAAAAGACGGCAAGAAATCCGCGCTAATGCTACCCCTTCAACTAGAGTAAAACCCATCGATAAAGCTACTTTAGAACGCTTTACAAAAGCTGAATCTCCCGACACTAGCCACTTAACTGTAGTAGACGAACAGCGCAACGCCGTTAGTTTAACTTTTACTATTAATTACGGCTTTGGTTCTGGAGTAGTTACGCCAGGAACAGGTATTTTACTTAACGATGAAATGGACGATTTTGCCGCCGCTCCTGGCGTACCCAATGCTTACGGATTAATTGGCGGAGACGCTAATGCGATCGCACCCCGCAAAACTCCCCTTTCTAGCATGACCCCCACCATAGTCACCCAAAATAATCGCCTCAAAATGGCAACGGGTGCGCCCGGTGGTAGCACAATTATTACTACTGTTTTGCAAGTTATTCTGGGCGTTTTAGCCTACGATATGAACGCCGGGGAAGCGGTTTCTGCTTCCCGCATTCATCATCAATGGTTGCCTGACGAACTGAGAATGCAGCCTTTTGGTTTAGATACAGCTACTATTGCCGAACTAAAACGACGGGGACATAAAATAGTTGTGCGAAATCCTTGGGGAAATGCTAATGCGATCATTGTTACCTCAGACAATAAACTCGAAGGAGCCGCCGATCCTCGCGGCGAAGGTTCTCCTAGTGGTTATTAAAAACTTCTACTTCCATCGGGGCAAATTCTTTAGCTCTAGCACTAGGTATTAGAGTCCATCCGGCTTTTAATAGTTTTTGGTAAGTTGCCCAACCTTTAGATCCTCCTGGTACGCGATAGTCAGGAACGGCAAGATGGCGAAAAGCTGTATAAGGTTGCCAAGAACTACTTGTTTGCGTCTGCAAATGCAGTATTTTTTCACCATCATTGCCATGTCTAGATAACCAACACATTTGCCCTGCCATATAACCACTCCTCAATTCAATAGAACCTAAAACAGGTACTTTGTTTTGTGCAAAACAGCAATAAGAATTAATACTCAATATTCGGGTATATGGCTAAGTATTTTAGTATTCAAGTTAACAAAACTTAAAAAATCTTTACTTCACCTAGCATCACCCGCTTCTAAAAAGGCTTGAACTTTGCCGTTAGGATTAAACCGCAAGCGGATTCTAGGACTTTGACCATTTTGGTTGGCTGAAACAAAGCGTTCGCCAATTAAAGGCATTCCTGTGCGATCGAGATAAGTTCTTGCGGGTAATCCATAGGGTTCAATAATTTGAATGCTACCGTCTACATCTAAAACAATGCTGTATTCTAAAGAACTCCTCAAGCTAGACGGTGGCTCCCAACGCTTGTTAAAGTAATCGCTAACTTCAGCGACTTGAGGATTGGCAACAAAAGCGGTACGGGTAGCGGTAGTAATAGTAGGCGTTGGGGGTGTTGGCGCTTCCCTAGAATTATTAGCTTGTTGGGCTACTACAGTAGTTTTAGTCGTAGTAGCGCTAGGTCTTGTTGGTATAGGACTGGGTAAAATAGCAATCGGTGGCGTTGTACGATTACTTGCTCCAGGAACAGTTACGGTAGTTTGTCCCGCCGGAGGATTAATAACTATTGGTTGGGGTGGTAAGCCGTTAGGTACAGGATTAGTTTTAGTGGCGGGGGTTGCCGTTTGTGGGGTGGGAGCCGTACTTGGTGTAGAAATCGCACCAGTAGCAGGAATACTACTATTAGGTGACGGTACTAAGATGGTTGTTGCCGGAGATAAGCTAGGTAATGGTGAGGGGACAAGGGCAACTTGGGGATTAGTAGTGGTCTTAGGACGATTATTGGCGGTTTGGGGATTAGGACGATTAACAACTTGCAATCCTACCGCCGTAACGCCCACACCTAACAGCAACACTGCCGCAATATTTGCCCAAGCTAAAAGAGGGGAAGTTTGAGGGTTGCGAGCAAGAGTTGGTAAGGCGATTAGATCGCTCTTATATTCATCAAGAGCGGTAGCTAAATCAAATAGTTGCAGTACACTAAGTTGGACAAACTCCCCTGTTGCTGGTGTAGCTAAAGCTCCAAGAAATAGGTTATGAGCTACTTTTGATGCTGGTTTAATGGCAAAAGAATTACTTTGAGCAATTAGGCGATCGCCCTTTGCAGGTTGGGGGGGAAGATCCTCCGCAGGCAATAGCCACACATCGCTTTCAACGTCTACTGGTGGTGACAGTGTTTCTTGACCTAAAGCCGCAAAGCTTTTTGGCGATAAGCTGAGTAACTCTTGAATATAGTCTGTAACTACTGTGTGGAGAGATTCTAATTGCTGGCGATCGCCTGTAATGCTAATTTGTTTCTCGGATGGGGATCTTGGATCGTCAAAACGTAAGTCAAACTGTACTTCTTTTACTACTTTAGAACCTACCCAACGGGATACAGGCGAACTATAAGCCACAACTTGCAGCGTACAAGTAGGGGGAGTATAGCGATGTAGAACCGAATTTGATAAGGACATAGTGGGTAATAGTTTTGATCGGTGTGAGTTGGGAATTTTTTTAATCAAATCTCCTGGTGAGGAGCTAGTTATTTTTGACTGCGATCTAAAAGTGCCAACCACAAACGCCGATGACCTCCGGGACTACTATAAAACAGCAAATCTACTAAAAGTTTGAATGCTAATTGAGTTAGGTTCTCCGTAGAAGTGTTGCGATCGTCTTCCATGCGTTCTAAGTAGGTGTTATTAAAAGCATCAAGATAATCTCCAAGCATTGCCGTTCTATGAGGTTCGCTGTCATTTTGGGCTGCTTGTTCGAGCAAGTCAATGGCACGGCGGATTAGTTCTTGGTGCTGTTTGGCGAGGAAGCAGGCAATTAACACCAGACTTCTTGCTTCTTCTATATCTAGCTTTTTGCGTCCACCTTCCCCTTTGCGTAAAGGATTTGATTGGCGCAATCGCCATAAAGTCACGCGATCGGGTATTTTTGATTCTAGATTCAGCGCTGATGCGGCTTGCAGCATAGCCTCAGAGCCAATACCCGCTAACGATTCCAACGCTAACAGCACCAAATCTATTTGAGTTTTGATGTTGTCAAGTTGGGTAGAATCAGGCTGGGCGCGGTTTAGTTCATCCCACACCGGAGATGACCCAGCGCTAGAATGCGTATCTTTAAGCATATAAGCTAAGACAGGTATCGATAGAGTTGTTACCTATTTTGAAACCAGACTCTTTTAAAGTAAATTTGGTTTCTAATAGCATAGTCTGTCCGCTTACACCTGTCAGCTATTAACGCTTCAGTTTTGATCGCTCTACTATTTGTTTGGTTAGTTAACAATTTTACTTACTCAAGTTATTGGCTCACAAGCTTGACATCGTGTAATTTTTATTCTTTACCAGTGTAGCAATTTTGAGCCTTTCTCAGTAAATATACATAAAGACCTATTTGCTTTAATCCAAAAGTAAAATAATATACACATAACTCATGTAAAGAAGTGATCAAAAAATGAATATTTTTCGGTCTGAAAAATAAGCGTTAGTTGAAACACACTTTATTTAGAGTTTGAATAAAAAACTACCTTGGAATCTAATTTATGAATAAGTTAAGTTTAGGTGCGATCGCATTAATAGCCGTTACATCAGGCGTTGCGATCGCCCCTCAAGTTCAAGCAGTTGGTTTAACTGGTTTAACTGGAGACAATACTTTAGTCAATTTTGACTCTGCAAGCCCTGATTCTGCTAGCTTCGTCCAAGTTACAGGAATCATCGGTAACTTGCTAGGGATTGACTACCGACCAGCCGATGGTCAGCTTTACGGGCTTGCAAATAGCAACAACATTTATACAATTAATGCTGGCACAGGTGCAGCAACTTTCGTTAGTACGCTTTCTGTTCCTGCATCATCAGTGGGCGTAAAATCAGGACTAGATTTCAACCCTGTTGTCGATCGCTTACGGGTGGTTGGTAGCAACGATCAAAACTTCCGCATTAATGTAGATACTGGCTTAACTTTAGTTGACGGAACCTTAGCTTATGCGACAGGGGATACCAATTTTGGGGTTAATCCTAATCTTACTGCTGCGGCTTATACCAATTCATTTCTCGGCGCTCCTAGCCCTACTCGGACAACAGAGCTATACAACATTGATTTTGCCCTTGACACCTTAACGGAACAGAATCCTGCTAATGCTGGCACTCTTACAACCGTCGGTTCCCTTGGCTTCGATTTCAGTCCTAGGGGGGGATTTAGTATTTTCACTGATAACGATGGCGTAAATACAGGTTTTGCGGCTACGGATTCTGAACTATATAGCATCGACTTGGATACTGGTGCATCTACTTCGTTAGGCGTTATTGGTGGCAGTCGGTCATTGATTAGTCTTGCGTCAAAACCCGTACCTGAGCCTAGTAGTGTAATCGGTTCGTTAGCTGTGGTTACTTTAGGTGGTGTCGCGGTAATGCGTCGCCGTCGTCGTCAGACAGTTAAGTTTTAAGCCTTTTCAAAAATTTAGAAATTAAAACTGAGTAAGCCTGCGATCGCAGGCTTTTTTTGCTCGTAAATAAGCGATAGTTTTTATACCAGATAAGCTACCGTCACACCTGTACCACCATCAGCTTTTTGAGCGTCTTCGTAGCGGCTAATTAGAGGATGCTGGCGCAAAAACTCGCGCACTCCTTGGCGCAATTTTCCCGTACCGTGTCCGTGAATAATCCACAGTTGCCCGGTAGCGGTTGAAATTGCATCGTCTAACGTCCTCTCCGCATCGGCGACTCGTGACCCGCGTAAATCTACGGTGTTTTTAGAAGTCCGAATTACTGGTACTGGAGTAGTTTCTACTGGTTTTTCTTCAATTGGTTCTGCTTTTTTCTTTTTAGCAACTACTGGTTTTTCACCGTCCAATGATTCAATATCTTCTAGGTTTACAGTCATTTTCATGATCCCAAACCGGACAATTAAATCGCCTTCGTCATTGGGAACGCTTAAAACTTCTGCCGTTTGACTTAATTTTGGAATACGAATGCGATCGCCTAGTTGTGGTTTGAATCCTGCTTTTGGCTTTAATGGTGGCGCTATATAGTTGGCGGCAATTTGATTAAGTTCGTTAGTTGCTTGCTGCGCGTCGGTCGCCGTTACCGTACCTTTTTGCAGGCGGCGAATGACTTGGGCAATTTCGCCTTTAGCTTCAGAAATCGCATTTTGCACAGCAACATCTTGAGAGGCGCGCAAATCTCGTTCCCGTGCTTGCAAGGCGGCAGCTTTTGCCGATACTTCTTGATAAAAACGTTCTGCTTGTTCTACTAACTTTTGCGCTTCGGCGGCTTTAGTTTCTTGACGTTTTCTTTGCGCTTCTAAACCCGCAATTACCTGGTTTACATCGTCATTTGCGCCGCCTATATGGTTTTTGGCTTCCTCAATTACCTCTAGTTTTAGACCCAAGCGTTGGGCAATAGTTAGCGCGTTAGAACGTCCTGGGATGCCCCACAGCAGCCGATAAGTTGGTGAAAGACTAACTTCGTCAAATTCTACCGAGGCATTCTCA
>CAJQOK010000583.1 GCA_905479905.1 uncultured Aliterella sp. | reverse complement strand
GGAAAAATTGGCTATGATTGCATAATTTTGGAAGCACGCGATCGCACTGGCGGTAGATGTTGGACGTTAAGGGGTGGAGATCAGTTTACGGACATTGACGGACAAACCGAAACCGTAGGACTTGACCAGGGCTTGTATTTTAATCCAGGCCCGGCACGGATTCCTCAACATCACGTAACTTTGGATTATTGCCGAGAACTTGGCGTTGAATTAGAAGTTTTTACCAATATCAATCGCCAACAATACTACTACAACGAAAACGTAGGTGCTTTATCTGGTAAAAAAGTCCGGGCGCGATCAGCAATAACTGATATGCGCGGTTATATATCAGAACTATTAGCTAAAGCTGTTAATCAAGATGCCCTCGATGCGACTTTAACGGGTACAGATAAAGAAAAATTAGTTGAGTTTCTCCGTACCTATGGCAACCTTAACCCAGACTTGTTTTATAAAGGGTCAAGCAGACGCGGTTATGCGACACCCCAAGGGGCGGCAGATAATCCAGGCATCCTAGACGATCCCTACGATCTTAAGTCCCTAATCGATCTAGGATTTGCCGGATACGAGGCTTCCGAGTGGGGTTACGATCAACAAATGACTATGCTTCAACCCGTAGGCGGAATGGATCGAATTGCGAAGGCAATGGAAAGTAAAGTCAAACCATTAATTACTTTTGGCGCTGAAGTTAAAGAAATTCGCAAAACACCTAATGGCGTTCGCATCGTCTATGTAGATAAAAAAAATGGTCAAAGGCAGCAAGTATTAGGCGATTACTGTATTTGTACCATTCCTTTATCAGTGTTGAGAACTATATCTTCAGACTTTGCGCCGGATATGCAAGCAGCGATTTCTAGCGTTGATTATGCCATTACTGGTAAAAGTGGCTTGCAGTTCAATCGCCGCTTTTGGGAAGAAGATGAAGATATTTATGGCGGAATCACAAGTACAAATCAACAGATTACTCAAGTTTGGTACCCATCGTCGGGTTACTTATCAAAAAAAGGTGTGATGCTAGGTTATTACAACTTTGGTACTAACGCTTCTAACGTTGGCAACCTGACTTCAGCCCAACGCCTAACTTTAGCTTTGGATCAAGGGAGCAAAATTCACCCCCAGTATAGAAGCCACTTTGAAAATGGAATTTCTCTATACTGGCCAAAAATTCCCTATAGCTTAGGTGGATGGGCATCTTATACTACCACCGTTAGAGAACAATATTATCCTCGGCTCAACGAACCGGATGGCAATATTTACTTAGCTGGCGAACATCTTAGTTATCTCACCGGATGGATGGCTGGCGCTTTTGAGTCGGCGAGACTTGTAACTTCAAAAATTAATGCCCTAGCAGCGTAAAAAATTACCTAGAAAAAGCAATGAAAAAATACATTAATCAAGGGTGGAAAATTGGTCGTTGGTTATTACTAACTGTTGGTGTTAGTTTGCTGTTATTAAATGTTACGGGTGTAGACGTGCAAGCCGCGATTGGAGTCGGCGCACCTAGAAGAGTTACTCGTTACGGAACAGCAACTTCGCCAATTTTATCGGCGGTGGCTGTACCAGAAAATCAAGCGTATTTTTGGACGAGTGGAACTGTACCACCTGTAATTGATTCTACGGCAGCGACTGGAACGCGCGATCGCTACGGCGATACAAAAACCCAAGCTACAGGCATCTTGACTCGGTTTCAAACTTTATTAGCCGATGGAGGCTTAAGTTTAAAAGATGTGGTTTATCTGCGCGTTTACTTAGTTGCCGATCCAGTCCTTGGAAAAGTTGATTATCAAGGTTGGTTTGATGCCTATGCTCAGTTTTTTAACATAAATAATGTGCCTAAAGTAGCTCGTTCTACGTTAGCGGTAGCTGGGTTAGTCGATTCTGGCTGGCTGATTGAAATTGAGGCTGTCGCCGTCTATCCCAAAAAAGGTAGAGGCTAAGTTAAGACAAGGAAGGCAATATAAGTCTTCCTTGTCTTTTAAGTAATTTTTAGTATGGAGGTAACAGATTATGAATTATCAAAAGCTTTTAAGTGCTGTCGCAATTTTGATGATTAGTTTGGGCGCAAATTCGCAAGTCACAGCGCAAACCGAGCAAATCGATCTTGCTAATTTATCTCGCCAAATAGACGTTACTCTCAAAACCCAAGATAATCAGACGTTTAATGAATTAATCCAACAAGCAGAAATTCAAGCGATTAGTCTCATTGAACAGGAGTTTGCCAATAATTCCAGTATTACCGAAATTGCTGTAACTATTTTAGGCGATCGCCAAGGGCAACAAGTACCTTTACTATTTTCTAGAGTTTCTCGCATTGATTGGCAACAACAACCAATAATTAAACAGTGGACGCGATACTTTCCCACTTCTGCGGTGCTACTGGGCTTCAATCAGCCGCAAAGAACCCCAGCCCCACAAACACAATCTGCCCCAATTACCCCCATAAATCAGCGCATTACGCCGGCGACTCCTAGCAACTCAATACCAGCCGCCCCTACAGCGCCAAATAATGCCCCTTCCACACCTAGTGGGGCTAGTTTAGAAGAAACCGATCCAGGCTATCGTTAGAAGCGGGTAATCGGACTCGAACCGACGACATTCAGCATGGGAAGCTGACGTTCTACCACTGAACTATACCCGCAAAACTGACTAATATTATACCACTAATTAGCGTCAGTTATTCGACAACTTGCTTTGATTTTGGTTTTCTGCGCCAGCCACCCTTAAACTTTTTAAGTATCCAAGATTGGAAACTATCTACGTAGGTAAATAATACTGGTACTACTACTAAAGTTAACAGTGTAGAAGTTGTAAAACCGCCCATAATCGCAATGCCCATCGGACTGCGAACTTCAGCCCCCGCCCCCAATCCCAAAGCTAGGGGGATAGTTCCGGCTACAGTGGCTAGGGAAGTCATTAAAATTGGTCGCAGGCGTGATAAACCAGCTTCTATTAGTGCTTGACGCTGGGTTTTACCTTCTTCTAAGTTCATGAGGGTGTAGTCTACTAACAAAATTGAGTTTTTGGTCACAATTCCCATTAATAAAACAATCCCAATTAGGGCATAAAGTCCTAGAGCTTTTTGGGCAATCAATAAACCTAATAGCGCCCCACCCAAAGATAAAGGTAGCGCCACCATAATTGTAAACGGGTGGAGGAAGTTGTTGTATAACAGTACCAAAATGGCATATATACACATAATTGCCAAGGCTAAAGCCCCGCCAAAACGCCCAAAGATTTCTTGCATAATTTCCGCATCTCCCGCACTTTGGCGCACAACGTCAGGAGGTAAGGAGTTTAAAGCTGGTAACTTGTCTACGGTTTGCACCCCATCACCTAGAGCAATACCTTGTAAGTTTGCTTCTACTGAAACTTGACGGGATCTATCGTAGCGATCTATTTGCGCTGGGCCACTACCATAACGGATCTCTGCTACGGCGGTTAAAGGAACTAAAGTATTGTTTCCACCAGGTACGCGCAGATTTTTTAAAGTATTAATATCTTCCCTGGCTTGTTCTGCAATTTGAACGCGGATGGGAATTTGGCGATCGCTTAGATTAAATTTAGCTAAAGAAGCTTCATTATCCCCAATAGTAGCTAAAGATGCTGTTTGAGCAATTGATTGAACTGTAACCCCCAAATCGGCAGCTTTTTCAGGGTTAGGAATAATCAAAATTTCGGGTTTAACTAAGCTTGCAGTAGAAGCAACTTCTACTAATCCTGGTACGCCTCGCATTTGCTTTTCTAAATCATTAGCTGCTTGCGTTAAAGCTTGCGGATTTTCGCTCTTTAAGACAATAGTTAAATCTTTTGAACTCCCCGCCGCGCCTTGGCTTTGAAAACTAATTCTCGCCCCAGGAATTTTTTGCAGTTGGGGACGCATTTGTTGCTCGTATTCGGTTTGAGATAGTTTTCTTTCGTCTTTGGGCAAAAGATTAACACTCAGCGTTGCCGAATCTATTTGTTGAGTAGCTAATACATTCTTAACGGCGGGACTAGCGCGGAGAATATCTGTAGCTTGGGCGGCTACTTTGCTTGTGTCTGCTAAAGTTGAGCCGGGAGGCAATTCAAGCGTAACTGTAGAGATACCCAAGTCGCCGTTATCGACAAATCCTTGGGGAATGAGTGGAATTAGCGCTAAACTACCAATAAAAAACGCGATCGCAATTAAGATAGTTGTCAATCGATGACTTAAAGCCCAACTTAGTAACTGTCTATAAGGCTGAAATCGCCGCCTACTATTACGGGTTTCATCTTTTTGAATTTGCTTGGTTGTTTTGGACTTAAACCAAGTAGCCCCTAACATCGGGGTAATAGTCCGCGCTACTAAGGTTGAAAAAATCGTTGAAACTGCAACTGTTACTCCAAAAGGTTGAAAAAATTGCCCAGGAATACCGCCCATAAAAGCTACAGGCAAAAATACTGCAATAATCGTTGCAGCGCTGGCTAATACCGCTAACCCAACTTCCGCCGCCGAGTCAAAAGCCGCTTGACGGGGAGTTTTGCCCATAGCGATATGTCTTTCCATATTTTCGACTTCAACAACGGTATCGTCTACCAAGTTGCCCACCGCCAACGCCAACGCCAGCAAAGTCATGTTGTTGAGGGTGTAGCCCAATGCTTGTTGGACGGCAAAAGTCGGCAGAATAGATAGAGGAAGTGCGATCGCTGTAATTAAAGTTGCTCGCCAGTCGCGCAAAAATACTAAAATTGTAATGACGGCTAAAGCAGAAGCTTGGATCAAGTCGTCAATGGTGCTTTCGTAAGATTCACGGATAAAATCACCGCGCGTAAAAATTAATTCTATTTTTACATCCCCAGCGAGGGTTTTTTGCAGCTTTTCTACCGCTTTAATAACTCCTTCTTCTACCGATACTAAGGTTGTACCCGTACTCCGCAGTACCGAAAAAGCAACTACGGGCTGATTATTGAGATACGCTGCTGTCCTTTGTTCGCCAAAACTGTCTTCAACTTCTCCCAAACTAGATAAAGGCACAAAACTACCATTGGGTAGCACTATTTGATAGTTTTGCAATTCTTTAACTGTAGCGGCGCTACCGAGGGTGCGAATACTTTGTTCGCTACCGCCTACTTCGGTTCTTCCACCAGGTAAATTGACGTTAAAGGCGCGCAGTTGATCGTTTACTGCCGTTGCTGTAATTCCCAATGCTTGCAAGCGATCAGGATCGATATTTATTCTAATTTCTCTATCTACACCACCATCGCGGCGGATTTCGGCAACGCCTTTAACTGATAACAGGGCGCGGCTAATTGTTTCGTCTACTAAATTGCTTAATTGCTCTACCGATTGTCTCTCAGACATTACGGCATAAGTCATAATTGGGCCGCCAGAAAATTCTAACCTTTGAATAATCGGCTCGTTAATATCTTGGGGTAAATTTTGGCGAATTTGGGCTACAGCGTTGCGGACATCATTAGTTGCGCGATCACTATCTATACCCAAATCAAAGTTAATAATTGTCGTAGAAACGCCATCGTTGACGGTAGAAATTATATTATCAATGTTTCCTAAACCTGCTACTGCGTCTTCTACGGGCTTAGTTACTTGAAATTCTAATTCTGTGGGCCCCGCCCCTGGTTGGCTAACGGTGATGGAAACGGCGGGAACATCAATATTTGGATTGATATCAATGCCCAAACTTGTAAAGGAAAACCAACCAATAATTGTGAGAAATAAAAATAAAACTATTGTGGGTACGGGGCGGCGAATTGACCAAGCAGAAAGGTTAAAATCCATCGTTATTTCCCTTGTACTACCTGTACTTTGTCGCCATCTTTGAGATAGCCAGCCCCTGCAACTACAACGCGATCGCCTATTTTTAATCCGTTAACTATTTCGACATTGTTTTTGCCAATTGCTTCCCCTACAGTAATTTTTTGACTTCGTACTATATCCCCATCAGTTAGCACAAAGGCGATCGCGCTGCCGTCACTTTGAGGTAAAACTGCTTTGGCGGGTATAGCTATTCCCGGAACATTGTTGATCGTAATTGCTCCACTTGCGAACATTCCCGGACGTAATAAAGCCGTTGCTGGCAAATCTATTCTGACTGTAGCTTCGCGGCTTTGGGGATCTACAAGGGGCGCTATTTCCCTAACATTACCTTGCAAGCGCAAACGCGAATCTGCGTCGCTAGTAACTACCGTTGGCGCATTAATTTTTACTTGGTTTAAGTTAGTTGCGGGTACTTTTGCCTGCAATTCTAAAGAGCCATTTTGAATAATTGAAAATATTTTTTGCGTACTATTAGCTACATCGCCAACTTGGGCTGTTTGTTCGGCAATTACCCCACTAGCAGGAGCGCGGACTATAGTTTGATTGAGTTGGGTTTGTTGTTGTTGGACACGGGCAAGACTAATGCGAACATCGGCTTCGGCGCTGGCAATATTTGCCTGGGCGACACTAATCGCTTCTCGTGCAGTTGTTGCGGTAGTTGAACGGGTTTCTAATTCTTGACGACTAATTGCGCCAGCGTCAGCTAGTCCTCTGTAACGTTGGTAGTTGCTGTTAGCTTCGGCTAAAGTAGCACGAGATTGAGCTAAAGAGGCTTGTCTTTGCCTAACTACGGCTCGATTTGATTCTACTTCGGCTTTTGCTTGAGCGATTTGAGTTTGCAGTACAGAACTATCTAAAACTGCTAGAGTTTGTCCGCTTTTTACAGAATCTCCTTCATCTACTAAAATTTGTTTAATTTGCAAGCCTGTAGCTTGAGGCAAAACTGGGATTAAGTCGCGCGCGTTGACTGTACCTGTAACGCTAAGAGTACGGGCGACGGGAGTAAGCTCCGCAGAGGCAATAGTTACGCTCATTGACGGCGCTAAATTGACGCTTTGGGGCGCGACTACAGGTTTAGTAGTGGGACGATTCATAATAGTCATCCCTAATCCTGTTAAACCAACCCCTAACCCCGTACCTACTAATAACGGTACTAGCCAACCTCTAGAACGCTGAGGTGGTTTTGGGGTGGGAATAATGTCTATTTCTACCTCTTGCTCAAATTCTTCTATCTGTTCCCTTTTTGGAATAGTTTTTTGACTTTCAGCGATATTTACAGTTTCACTCACGCGATCGCCTACCCATTATTTTCTAAAAAACTTCGCACTCTAATTAATATATCTCAATATTTTTGCTTATTTAGGAAATCCATGCGTGTCACTAAAGGAGGAAATTAGGCTCAATACTTATTTTGAGAAAAACAGCAAGATAGAATAAGTCGCAAAAATCAACCTTTTAACTTTTATGCAGCAGTCAAGCGCTCCGATTACTAAAGATTT
>CAJQOK010000582.1 GCA_905479905.1 uncultured Aliterella sp. | reverse complement strand
TGACTGATAGATGTGGACGCGATTGCGCCCAGCATTTTTAGCTGCATAACAAGCTGCATCCGCCGCATTCAATATACTAGCCAAGTCGTCTATCTCTGCGTCAATTCCAACTAAACCGACGCTGACACCGACTGTAAAAATTTTGTCCTGCCAAATAAAACGAAATTCCTCTAGCTTTTGCCGGATGGTATTAGCAATTCGCAGTGCTTGCTGTGTCGGGCAGTTATTGAGCAATAAACCAAATTCGTCTCCGCCTAAACGAGCAACAGTATCGGTCGCCCGCACTTGAAATAGGATTAAATGAGCTACTTGCCGTAGTAGTTCATCTCCCGCCGCATGACCACAGGTATCGTTGACGATTTTAAAACGATCTAGGTCTAGATAACAAATAGAATGCTGCTCATTGTTGGTTTTGACACTTAGCAATAGGTGTTTTACGCGCTGCTCAAATTCTTGTCGATTTACAAGTTTTGTTAACGAATCGTGACTAGCTTGCCAAGCCAAACGCTTCTCGCTTGCGCGTAGTGCTTCTTCTGCTTGCTTGCGTTCGGTAATATCTCTAAACACAAGCACCGCTCCCGTAATCCCGCCTCTATCATCTAAAATCGGTGCCGCACTATCATCAATCGGAATTACTACACTATTTTTGTTAATTAATACTGTCTTTTTTGGCAAGCTAACTACAATACCCAATTGCAAAGCTTGGGCGATCGGGCTATCAACGGCAATATGAGTTTCTTCATGAACTATATTGAATATTTCTGTCGCATTTTTTCCAAATGCGTCCTTTTGCTTCCATCCTGTTAGTACCTCGGCAACGGGATTGAGTAATGTTACGCAACTTTTATCGTCTGTCGCAATCACAGCATCACCTAGACTTGACAGAATTGTTGCTAACCATTGTTCTCTTTCTTTTAGTTTTTTTTCTAATTTATGTCGATGTAAAGCAATTTCGATTGTAGTTTGTAATTCTCTTTCATTAAATGGCTTAGTAATATAACCGAATGGTGCTGTATTTTTTGCCTGTTGAATTGTATTTATATCTGAGTTAGCGGTTAAATATATTACCGGAACTTTAAATTCGTTCCATATTTTTGCTGATGCTTGGATGCCGTCCATTTTACCTTTTAGGCAAATGTCCATCAAAACTAAATCTGGGCGGATAAGCGTGATTTCTCTGAGCGCTTGTTCTCCTGAATCTGCGATCGCAGTAACTAGGTATCCTAGCAACAACAAGTTTTCTTTAATAACTTCTGACACAAAAATATCGTCTTCTACGATCAATATTTTTGTATTATTCATTGCTTCATTTATTAAATCCATCTGTGTTTAAAGGAACTATAATTTTAAATTCTGTCTCGTTAATATTATTTAATTTAATTTCGCCATTTAGCTGTTTAACTAAATTTCTAACTAATTTTAGACATGAAGATTTAATCTTTTCTAAATATGGTATGAAAAGCTACACGATCATCTCGAACAACCAGTTTTTAGTCATGATTTGGCTTAAAAAAAGTAATCCTGATTTCGCCTAACTTACCCTCTGAAAAAGCGTACCCTAAAGAGTGGAATCTCAATAGATTTGCCTTTGCATAGGGGTTTTTAAGCTTGCGGTTTAGTTATTGGGAAAAAGAATTTTTATTAGTGTTGTTCTTATTTGTGTAAAACATTTGATTGTTGTAAGTCTTGGGCTTCATTACAACTCACCTCACATCTATGCAGAAACTTATAAAATTAGAGTCTCTCTCAGTAGCTACCAGAATGCCTACAGTAGAATCACTGAAAAACTTAAAGCTTTCGCTCAAAAACGGATATAAATTGCCTTGTTTATCCGTATATTTACTGCACTGTGCCAAATAACTCAAAATTCAAAGCGATAAGTATTAAAAAAGCGAGGTTTAAACCTCGCTTAGATGATTCCTAGTTAAGCTCTTAATTTAGACGCTTACACGATCGCATTTTCTTTTTTACGTTTGACAATTATCCCTAACGCGATCGCACCTATAATTATTAGCATCCATTCGGCGGGTTCGGGAACGGCGGAAACTGGTATTGGATTGTTGAATGTGGGCATTTGTTTGTCTTCAATTTCGCGCTTAAAGCGATCGCTTTCTTTCTCGGCTTGTTTCAAATCGTTCTTTTGTTGGTCGTTGACAAGTACGATCATTGAAGAATAAGGCGTAACAATTTGCGCGGCTTTGGCTACTTTATGAATCCCGTCAAGATTTGCAATGGCTTTTAAATCTCGATCTTGACCTAAGTAATTAATCAATTGTCTGGCTGCAAAGGGGTTAAATTCATTGTTAGGATCGGCGGGGATATCATTTTTTTCCCCAAACCACGCATAACCATCTTCAACCCCAATAACTCCCGATGCTAACGCTGATTGAGTAGCGAAACGCTGCATTGCTTCCTGTACTTGGGTTGCAACTCCCCCGCCACTAGCTTGGATGGTTTCAAAAATTGCATCGTCATAGGCGCTTTGTACTCCGCCTAAATGTACTATCCATAAAGGTGCAGATAAGTCTAAAGCTTTTGCTTTATCGTCTCCTAATTCGTAACTACCGCGATCGCTTATCAACAAAATCGCATCGTAATTACTCTCGCCGCGCAAGTTCTCAAATTGTCGCAACATCTCTAATGGCTGCATTGTGCCGTAAAAAGTTGCCCTTTCTACATCAAATTCTGCTAAATTGTCTAGCTTTTTGGGTGCAACTCCTGGCGCTGAAGTTACATAAACATCAAAATCGTTACTAGAAATAGCTTGTTTCAACCATTTAAAGGTTGTAATGGCTTCTTTAGAGTGCTTCGCCATACTGTAAGACGTATCTAAAACTACGGCAATGCGATCGCCTTCAAGTAAGCGATAATCTTTGTTAGATAAAGGTTTTCCAGTAATTTGATAGCCGTTTAAGTTGACTTGGTGTAGTAATGGTGTAGTTGGCTTAGTTGCGATCGCACTTGCAAACCAATTATCTTGATCAGCTACACTTCTGCCATTATTTAGGCGTTTTGTGTCTTTAGTCCAGAAAATATTACGTTTTTCGCTTAGTTGCGGTAAAGCAATTCCATCTTTTGTTTGCAATACTTGGTAAGTCATCCATAGATGTAAGGGTGTCTTTTTATCAGGTAATACAGGGAAAGCTCTCAAACGGTAGTTATTTGGGCCAATTTGCTCTAATAAAGCTGGATCTACATTGCGTCTAACTTGCTCAGTATATACTTTTTGCGCCGCGCCACGAGTTGAGACAGCAAAGGGAAAACGCGCTGCTAAGTCGCTGCTATTTCCTAACCATACGCCAGTAATTACAGCGCTTGGGGGTAAAGAAAAGGAGTAAACTATCTCTTGACTGTCAAAAGTTTGATTTTCATAGATTTCATATAACTCTACCTCCGCCCAATCGCCTTTAGTTGTTGTTTTTACTCTTTGTTCTGCTAACCAAACTTTTTCTTCGTTAACACTCAGCAATCCCGCTTTAGCTTCGCTGCGATTAAAGGTAGCTTCTACAGCTTTTTGGACAGCTTTTTGTTCTCCCCGCAGAATTGGAACATCAAAAAAATCTGAATATAACTTAGTGGCGGTATCTCTGTCTGTGCGTTTACCATCGTATAAAAAGGGTGAAACTAATACATTGTAAGTGTTTTGCAATGATTGACTAAATTCCCCCAAATGAAAAACGCTGTTATAAAGATTGCGGATATTAGTATTTTCTCGTCCGTAATCTTGATAGCGGTAAGTTGCTAAGTAAGCATTAACTAAGCCTTTACGGATTTCTTCAGACTTTTGTAATAATAAAGAGCGATCGCGTTCGGTAGTTATTGGCTTTTGGAGTGCGGCAAAAACTTCAACTTGTGGCTGTTTTTGTACGGCGATAACTGCAATCAATCCCGACATTATTACAGCAATTGTACCTATATACGCTTTAGTCCAGCCGTATTGCAAAGCAAAATCATTTAAGTTATTTCGCCAAGAACGAATATAAATCCAAGCCATCCCAAAAGGAATAGTAGCGCTTAAAACAATTACTACAGCTATGGGAGACAAAATTGTTCCGTAAATAAGGACTAAAAAGAAAACTTCTATTGGTGTACCGAACAATCCGTACATAATAGCAGCGCTGAGGGGGATTGCGTAAAACAATGCCAGGGTTAGGATGTATAGTGCGATCGCAAGTATCAAACTATGAAGCGCTAACTTTACCCAAGCACCGCTAGTTGTGGTAGATTTGCCGTAAACTAGCTGATGCAGGAAAGCACCAATACTTACACAGCCAGCTAATAAAATAATTGTGCTACCAGCGTTAAGTTCTTTTAGCCAAAAAAAGCGCACTGAACACAGCACTAGCAGAGGTGCTTCTACACCATAAAATAGTTGAACTGTAGACAATGAGCGAAAACTAAATTTGCGTTCTTTAGTATCAACATTTTCTAAAGCTTGGGGTTTGGCTTTAGTTAAACTCAAAAGGCTAGTAGTAGTTGGTACGCCGATTAAACCAACCAATGGTAACAGCAAATCAAAGGGGACTTGTCCTTTAAAAGCATCAGCAATAATTGCCGTACCCAGAAAAGGTAAGATGCCTACATAACCAATTAGCAGCAAAGTTAAATTAAACATCCAAAAGAAAACTGTAAATAAAGTTTCCCCAGCAGATTTTGTTTGCATATTTATACTCTAGTTAAGGAAGATGCGATTACCCGGGGGGTAGCGCCAAAGGCGATCGCATCGTGAATATTAGTTGTAAAAGCTTTAATTTCTGGCGTATCCGACTGTTGAGGGCGATCAAAAAGCACTGAAACCATTACCCAGATAGGATCTTTGCGCGTCATTCTTCCCCAAAGGTGCGTCAAAAAATTATCGGTTGTATGCTTAGGTGATTGAAACCAATAAGCCGCCGCCATTGTCCCGTTGTTAATAGAAATCCAACGCCCTAAAACCTGTGGTGATAGCTGTAAGGATTGCATAGTGTCTATTTTCAAACCATTACCTAAAAGGCACAATTCGGGCGCGTGGTAAGCTTGCACTGAGTTACTACTAACTAAGAGGATTGATCCAGCCATGTTTTGCCACTCAAAGCGGGACTTTTGGGCGATCGCACCCTCGTAATTAGCAAAAAAGTCTTTTTCTATCGCCGAAAGCTGTAAAGGTTCTGAGTTCATCTGTGCAGGCAAATTGATAGATGAGATCGCGCTGGTTGTTACCTCTTGCGGGTGAGGAATTAAAGCCAGTCCTAAAATACAACTACCAACAATTATTTGCTGCGTTAAAGGTTTCAAATTTCCTAATGGAGGAGTTTTGCGTATCTCGGCTTTGGGTGGTGTATTTTTGTGGCGAGGAACAGTTTGTAATAACAACCAACTAAACAATCCAGCCGTAATAAAACCAATTAAACCTAGCGGTACATGAAGTATTGCAGCTAAATCTGGGCGATCGCCTACATTGCTAATTAAAACTAAAAGTAATATCCTGCCTGTATTAGCGGCAATTAACAGCAAAATATTTGTAACGCACACTAACAACCATCTAAACTTAACTTGTCGATTTTCTAGCCAAGTAGCTGCAAGTAAAAACAAAGTCCCAGTCCACAAGCTTTTTAACCCGCTACAGGGCAAATCTACTTGAGCAATACTATTTTCTAAGACAATAATATCGTGGGAAGAAATCGCTGCAATATGCCCTAAAGCAAGGATATGTTCAACTAATCGCGCGGTAATTACTCGAACAGGAAACCCCAAACCCGTACCAAATTGAACGCTAAACGGCAAAATACAAGCAAAGAAAATCGCCGCCGGAAGTCCTTTGCGCCAGACATTAGGAGCAATAAATAAACCAATTAAGCCATAAGATGCGATCGCAAATAGCAATACGCCAATTTGGGGAACATCTAGCAGCCATTGCAAACCAATTCCACTTACTGCACTTCCAAACATCAGTATTAGAGGCGCTGGGTGCAATCTAGGTGTAGCAGATAAGCCTAGTTTGCGGCGATAAGCAATAGCTTGGACTAATAAAACTATCGATACCACACCAAAAATTATTAAGTTAAAGAGGGAAGTGTCGCTAAAAGATGCAAATAGCCACTGCAACGCCGTATAATTCAGCACTAGCCAAGCAAATACAATCAAGCCAGTAGCAATCAAGACTGACCAATTAGCCATCTTCGGAGGCGTATTGCTGTGAGTTAAAGTCATAGTTTAATCAAAATCTATGTCTCTAGACTGACTAATATTGACTAATGTTGCCAAACTTATTTTTTAGTTACATTGGCAACAATCCAAGTTAAAACTGGTCGTGAAGCGCTCTAACTGGTCAAAAAAAGCGGCTGTAGTAAACAACCGCTTTTTATAATTCTAGTATTTTGCTTTTTTTCGAGCTAATTTTTGCTGCTTTTTCCGCCGCCTATGAGCCGCAACTACCGCTTCATCTACTGGATAACCAATAAGCGGAATTACCTGATACTGACGTTCTTCTTCATGCTTTTTGACTTCTGTATAATCTAACCAGTGGATGCAATCGACAGGACAAGTTTCAATTGCCTCAATGATTAATTCTTCCGAATCTCCATCTTGACGAATTACCCGCGATCGCCCATAATCTGGCTCAATATAAAAGGTATTACGGGCTACATGGGCGCAATGCTTGCAACCAATACAGGTTACTTCATCTACGTACACCCCCTTTTGCCGGATTATACCCCCCAATTCTGGCTCTTTACCCGAACGATCTAGGTAGTCTCGTCGGGTTCCCCCTAATTCTGGTTCTAGATTCGATTTCTCTTGTCCATTTTCAGCC
>CAJQOK010000581.1 GCA_905479905.1 uncultured Aliterella sp. | reverse complement strand
GCGTCGCTATCGCGGCATTTATCTAAGGTTTCTGGGGGTAAAGGTTCGCCTGTGGCATCAATGGCTGCGCCACCCATTAGGGCTTCGGTAAATTCAAAGCCTAAATCGAACTGCTGTCCGACTACTCGTAAAACTTCCGTTGCGATCGCCATGATCTCCGGGCCAATCCCATCTCCTGGTAAAAGCGTAATCCTGTACTGTGTCATTTTTTTTGAAAACTCTGTTTTTTGAGAATAAGCGAGTTTTGCTTTTTAAATTGGCATCTATGTAGTTCAAACTTACTTTAAGAAAAACCAGGACTTGGGGGGTTTGGGGGGCAGACCCCCCATTGGGGGACGAGTTGCCTCCCCCAAACCCCCTGCAAAATGTCTCTCAATAAACCCGTTAATCTTCTGCCTCTAACTTACTTATCTTTAGGAAAAATCAAGATATGGGGGGCAGACCCCAAACCTCCTGCAAAAGTGTCTTATCAGTAGGTGTTCAAGTTTTTGGCAAGTAGATTTATACGGGTGTCTATGTTTCTGTGATTGTTGGTTGCAATATTTTTCTACAAACCATTTCTGTTGCTAATAAAATTGCTGCTTTCATGCTGGTAGAATCAGCAATTCCTAAGCCTGCAATATCGAAAGCTGTACCGTGATCGGGTGAAGTACGCACAAAGGGTAAACCAATAGAAGTGTTTACAGCGCGGTCAAAGGCTAATTGTTTAACCGGAATTAAACCTTGATCGTGATACAACGCTAAATAAGCATCATGCGCTTTTGCTGGCTCAATACTCCCAAACCATGCTTGAGCGGGTTTTACCCACATTGTATCGGGGGGAATTAGCCCATCTAAAACTAACCCTGGACGACGATCGCGTTCCTGTTCTAGCCAAGGTATCATCCATTCCTGTTCTTCTGTCCCTAATTGCCCTTGTTCCCCACTATGCGGATTTAAACCCGCGATCGCAATTCTTGGCTTTGTTATCCCAAAATATTTGTCTAAGCACTCTACCAATAAATCAAGTTTAGCTGCCATTAGCTGCGGCGTGAGGGTGTCTGCTACCTGCCTTAAAGGTATATGCGTAGTAGCTAATAAACTTCGCAGCGTCCAGCCTGTATGAGGCGATGTACCTACAAATAACATCCCAAACTTTTCAACTCCCGCTTGTTCGGCTAATAGTTCTGTTTGTCCAGGATAATTGTGTCCCGCCGCTTTCCAAGCAGATTTAGCAATCGGTGCAGTAACAATCCCGTCAAATTCTCCCGCTAATGTGCGCGCGATCGCATTTTCTAAGTACCTAAAACTTGCTTCTCCACTAGCAGCATTACCTACACCTACAGTTATTTGACCGCTACTACGAATATCTATAATCGATAATTTACTTGGATGTATATACTTTTGCTTCTCTAAATCTTGGCGCTCGTAGAGTTCGGTTAATTGAAGGCGATCGCCAATAACAGTAACATCGCAATTGTTTGTTATTTCTGGATCGTTCAACGCTTGTAAGGTTACTTCTATTCCAATCCCGGCGGGATCTCCTACAGGCAATACTAGGCGCGGACGATAAGTTTTTTTTGTAGTAACGCTCTCTGTTGTCTCTATAGAATCCATGAAATTGTTTTAAGATACATTACGACTATCTAATTATTTCCCAAATCCAACCGGAGGATTTATCTATGGGCGGCGAGATGTTTACAGCCATTATTTTGTCTTTTTCTTTAATCCTAGTCGGCATAGTCTTAGGCTACGCTCTACTCAAAATTCAAGGTGACGAAGAAGAAGCGCTCTAATTAGCCAAGAGGAGGGATTGAGTAAGCATTTAGGTTTTCTCTCCCTTCTCGTAATATTTGTCAAGCTTATTCTGATAAGATTTTATTAATAAAAATTAACATTCACAAAATCACCCCTCATGACTTTATTAGTTGTCGGTTCCACAGGAACATTAGGAAGGCAAGTAGTTCGCCGCGCTCTAGATGAGGGGTACAAAGTACGCTGTTTAGTCAGAAGCCCAAAAAAAGCAGCCTTTTTAAGAGAATGGGGAGCGGAAATTGTCCAAGGAAACTTGTGTTATCCCGATACTTTACCGCCATCGCTCGAAGGCATTACGCAAATAATTGACGCTGCTACCAGCCGCCCTACAGATTCATTAAGTATTAAACAGGTAGATTGGGACGGTAAAGTTGCCTTAATCCAAGCGGCGAAAGCAGCAGGAATTGAACGCTATATTTTCTTTTCGTTCCTAGACTCCGATAAGTTCGCTGACGTGCCATTAATGGAAATCAAACGGTGTACGGAGCTATTTTTAGCCCAATCTGGCTTAAATTACACTGTGTTGCAGCTAAGTGGCTTTATGCAAGGTTTAATTGGTCAGTACGCTATTCCTATTTTAGAAAAACAAGCAGTCTGGATTACTGGCGAATCGTCTCCCGTCGCTTACATGGATACTCAAGATATCGCCAAATTTGCCGTCCGCGCTTTAAAAATTCCGGAAACTGAAAACAAAACTTTTCCTTTAGTTGGTACTCGCCCTTGGAGTGCGGAGGAAATTATTAGTTTGTGCGAAAGATTATCAAAGCAAGATGCGCGCATAACTCGGATGCCTATAAACCTACTGCGGACGGTACGCAATGTATCCCGGTTTTTTCAGTGGGGTTGGAATTTGTCTGACAGATTAGCTTTTGCGGAAGTATTAGCAACGGGTAAACCCATCACAGCACCGATGGAAGACGTATATCAAGCATTCCAGTTGAATATTGAGGAAACTACTACGCTAGAAAGCTATATGCAAGAGTATTTCAGCAGAATCATGAAAAAACTTAAAGAATTAGACTACGAAAAGTTAAAAACTAAAAAGAAATCTCAAAAAAAGACTCCTTTTAATAAGTCCTAGCTATTGGGTTTGAGCGATCTAAACGTCTGTTATTTTTGGTTTTACTCACTAAACGGGCGATCGCCTGAAGAATAATTGACTCCAAAATGTGCAAGGATCGAACTAACATTAAGCCTAGCTTTAATTTGGATGCGTGCCAGTGCCGAAAATAGGCATCATATACAATGACGAAAAGCCCGTAGCTCGTCGAGTTGCTCACGAATTACAACACAAACTGATAGCTATTGGTTGTGATGTTTGTATGACTACTGGTATGGGGGGTATTTTGGGCTATGCTACGCCAGAAAGTCCTGTATATCATACCCCTATAGAATGTTTGACTCCTCCAGGCTTTGACTCACAGATGAGCTTTGCCGTAGTTTTGGGCGGCGATGGTACAGTGCTTTCGGCATTTCGCCAAGTTGCTCCGGTGGGTATCCCCTTACTGGCGGTCAATAGTGGTCATATGGGTTTTTTGACCGAAACCTATGTTAATACGTTGCCCGAAGCTTTGGACAGCGTGATGGAGGGGGAATACGAGATTGAAGAACGAGTAATGTTAACGGTGCGCGTAATTCGCCAAGGTGCTGTAGCTTGGGAAGCTCTTTGTCTTAATGAAATGGTGCTGCATCGAGAACCTTTAACCAGTATGTGCCATTTTGAAATTGCGATCGGTCGTCACGCGCCTGTAGATATCGCCGCCGATGGGATCATTGTCTCTACGCCAACGGGTTCTACAGCTTATTCTTTAAGCGCTGGCGGCCCTGTGGTAACGCCGGGAGTGCCAGTATTGCAATTAGTACCAATTTGTCCTCATTCCCTAGCTTCTAGAGCTTTAGTGTTTGCAAATACAGAGGTTGTTACAGTTTTTCCAGCTAATCCAACTCGTTTAGTTATGGTGGTTGATGGTAATGCTGGCTGTTTTGTGTTTCCCGACGATCGCGTACTAATTGAAAAGTCGCCCTACGCTGCCAAATTTATTCGCCTGCAATCTCCAGAGTTTTTCCGCATCTTACGCGAAAAACTTGGCTGGGGTTTAGCTCACATTGCTAAACCTGCTTCGGTGGAACTTCCTTAAGTTTAGGAGTATAATAGGTATTAATACTTAAACAACTTAAAATAAACTTGGTTTAAATTGTTGTTTGAGTTAAATTAAAACCACAATCAAGGATTGGCGGTTAATTAGCCTTAAGCCAATAAAATTATGATTACAACTGTTGAACGCAACACCTGCGTGTTGGTAATTGAGACAGACGAAGTTTTAGCATCGCAAGTCAGTCTTGACTTGCAAGCGTCGGGCTATGAAGCAATAGTAGCCAATGATGCAGCTAGAGGAATCCATGAAGCGCGCGATCGCCATCCAGCTTTAATTATCGTCGATCGAATGCTGGCAGGAGAATCAGGGCTAAATTTGTGTGAAAGATTAAGAAAAACTGGCGCAAAAGAGCCAATGTTAGTATTAATGGCAAGAGATACGGTAGATGATCGCGTAGCTTGCTTAGAATCGGGAGCAGATGATTACTTTCTTAAGCCCTACCGTTCCGAAGAATTTTTAAAATTAGTGCGTTTGTACTTGCAAGAACCCGCCGTTACAGAGCAATTACGGTTTGGTGACTTAGGCATTGATTTAGCTACTCGCCGTGCTATTCGTCACGGACGTGGGATCGATCTGACCATGAAAGAATTTGAATTGCTAAAGTATTTAATGGAACATCCCCGCGAAGTATTAACCCGCGAACAAATATTAGAAAATGTTTGGGGCTACGACTTTAGGGGCGAATCAAATGTCATTGAAGTTTATATTCGTTACCTGCGCTTGAAAGTAGAAGATGAAGGTCAAAAACGCCTAATTCAAACCGTACGCGGCGTAGGCTACGTTTTAAGAGAAGCTTATTAGTAGGGGGGCAAATCGGTGAGTCGTTGGTTGGCGGTAATTGGAATAATGCTATGTACGACGTTGATGGGTTGCGATTCTACTTCTACCGCTATGCCAGAAACAACAGCTTTGGGGCAAAGCTTGCCGATTTCGGCTCAATTTGCGGTTGGAAGTCGCATTGTGGGACTAGAAGTTGCGAAAACCGCCGCACAGCAAGCTACAGGGCTAATGCACCGCACTACTTTAGCGGGCGATCGCGGAATGCTATTTGAATTTAATCCGCCCCAAAGCGTCCGGTTTTGGATGAAAGATGTTGTTATTCCTCTAGATATGATTTTTGTTAAAGATGGCAAGGTAAAAGCCATTTTGGATGCCGTACCTCCTTGTAATACTACTCCCTGTCCTACTTACGGGCCAGGAATACCGATTGATCGCGTCATTGAACTTCGCGGCGGTAGAGCGAAAGAATTAGGCCTAAATGTAGGCGCAGCCATTGAAATTAAGTTTTTGCCCGTAAAAAAGTAGCCAATTATATTTATTTGTACTCGCTAAGAATTAATAATCTTCTGAAAAATACTCCTTATTATAGATAAGGGGTATGTCGTTATACGGTATAAAAGAATCTAATCACTTCTAGTCAAATTAGAGTAAGGTAAGTTAAAATCTTATTTTGCGTCTAAACTTGTAAAAATATTGACACCGTAAGCAATCAATGGTATTTACAGGTTACTAGCACTTACTAAGACAAGAAATAGTCGGTTTCCTAGCTCAAACTAAGAAATACTTATTAAGTCTAAATATAATAAAAGTCTTTTCGAGAGGTGAAAAGTTAATGGCTCCTTCAAAGTACACACGGTTTATCAATTTTTTGCAGGAGGATCTGGCAATTTCAACTGCCGAAGTTGCTGTTGCTTTAAGGCATCGAGAGCAAGATCCAGGCCCGTTACCAATGATTCTTTGGCAATATGGGTTGGTTACGCTAGAGCAATTGGATAGAATTTACGACTGGTTGGAGGCGGCTTAAATCGTACTAATTAGTTGAGGGTAAAAAGATAAGTCAAAATCGATGGTGCTTAATTTATGATGCTGACTAGGCAAAAATCGAGAAAATTTCTATCTATTG
>CAJQOK010000580.1 GCA_905479905.1 uncultured Aliterella sp. | reverse complement strand
ATCGGCATTGCACGTACCAGGCGGGGCGAACTTCTTAATCTGGGCAATGGTCGCCGTAATTGTAGCTATAATACCAGCATTTATATATTGGCTGACTTACAGGCGTTAATAAATGACAGATAATGTGCCTGCAAATATTGAACCTGTAGTTACAGTAGAACGCGCCTATCGAGCGTCTTTAAAATTGAGCATTACCAAGGGAGGCGATCGCTCTAGCGCCGTCTGGGCTATGTCCCAAGCTCTCAAAAGGTCGGTCAATGACATTTTAGAAGCAAATACCCTAGACCTGGAAGCTAGTCGCGAAATGGCAGTACCAGAGCTAATTTTAGATTGGCTGAAGCTGACCCCAGAACGCTTGCAAGCAACTATAGAAATTTTGGAGCGTTTGGGGAAATTACCCGATCCTCTGCGTCGGGTCAGAAACGCCGAATATCAACTTCAAGACTCGCAAACTTATTGTCAGTTGATGCCTTTAGGAGTTATAGCGCTAATTTATGAGGCATTTCCAGAATTGGGGGCGATCGCGGCGGGGTTGTGCATTAAAACTGGCAATAGTTTAATTTTGCGCGGTAGTAGCGAGGCTAGTCATTCAAATGAAGCGATCGCCAAAGCGCTAAAATCTGCCTTAGATGAAACAGATATGCCTAGTGGGAGCGTACAGTTGCTAAGTAGCGAGGGCGGTAGTGCGGTAGTTAGAGATTTAATTACTCAAGATCGTTACTTGAATTTAGTTATTCCCTACGGTCGTCCGAGTATGGTACAGCAAGTAATGCGACAATCTACCTCCCCCGTATTAAAAACGGCTATGGGCAATTGTTACTTATATTGGGCAGTGTCGGGGGGCTTAGAAATGGTGCGATCAATGATTTTAGATAGTCATCAAAGCCAGCCCGATCCGGTAAATGCGATTGAAAAGGTGCTGATTCATCGCTCTAGTCAACCGTCGTCGCTAGTAACTTTATGGAATAGTTTAAAAGAAAAAGGTTTTGAAATTAGAGGTGATGAGAAACTTTGTACAGCTTTTGCTGACTTAAAATTAGCAGAACCCCAAGAGTGGGATCGAGCTTATTTAAAAAAAGTTGTTGCTTTTATAGTCGTAGATAATTTGGAGGAAGCGATCGCACTAATTAATTTGCATAGTAGCGGTCATGCAGACTGTATTGTTACTGAGTCTTACCAAGAAAGCCGCCATTTTGCCTTGGGAGTAAATAGTGCTTCTACTTATATCAATGCTTCGCCGCGTTTTGAGCGCAATCCATCTCAGGGCGACTCGGTGTTTTTGGGTATGTCTAATCAAAAAGGACAAAGGCGCGGTTTGATTAGTTTAGAAACTCTGACCACGCTTAAGCATATTGTTCAAGGTAATGGCAGATTTTAAAGCATTTTGGTATGACGGTAATTTGATTACAGGTAATACTCTTGAATTGACAATTGACGATCCGGGGCTGCTTTATGGCGCAACAGTGTTTACAACTATGCGCGTGTATCAGCACTCTCTAGAGTCTAGGTTGACTAATTGGGCGGAACATTGCGATCGCTTGTCTAGTAGTTTGCAAGCTTTTAATTGGCAACAACCTAATTGGACGCAAGTTAAACTAGGCGCAACTTCTATGCTGCAATATTTCCCTATTCTCCGCATTACTTTGTTTCCCGATGGTCGCGAGTGGATTACTGGGAGAGAATTACCCCCAAATTTGACAATGGAGCAAAAATATGGTAGGGCGGCTTGTATTGTAGAATTAGATAGAAGCCTTGCAGCACATAAAACCGGAAATTATTTGAGTGCATGGTTAGCGCAGAGTTTGGCGCGATCGCAAGGGGCGCAAGAGGCAATTTTGGTAAGTGCCAGTAGCGGTGAATGGTTAGAAACTAGCACCGGAAACCTGTGGGGATGGCAAGACGGTTGCTGGTGGACACCACCATTGGAAGCGGGGATTTTACCAGGAATAGTGCGAAGTCAATTAATTAACTGGCTGCAAAGGCAAAACTTAAAAGTACAACAAGCACCTTGGCGGCGCGAACTTGTTAAAGGGTTTGAGACGATTTGTTACACTAATAGTGTTGTCCAAGTTATCCCGATTCACACCATAACTTCACAGCACTACGATCCCGATCATCCTGCCATTAAGCTCCTTCAGGGATTGTTTGTAGAGTAAAAACTCTCTATCTAAAGTGCGATCCCCTAACATGGCAACTGCTGTAATTCTAAGTTAGATTAAGAATAGTTAACAATTGACTTAAAATACCTTCTTAAGTTAATTAAAGTCAAGAGGAGAAACCTCGGTGAATAAACGCTGGAGAAACGCGGGGCTGTACGTTCTGCTAGGCATTGTAGTTTTAGCATTGGGAACAGCATTTTTTGAAAAACAACCCCAAAGCCGAGAGACATGGCGATATACTCAATTTATTCAAGAAGTTCAACAAGGTAAAGTTGAGCGTGTAGTTCTTAGTGCCGATCGCACTAGAGCGCAAGTAACACCCCAAGATGGTGAAAAGAAAATAGTAAATTTACTTAAAGACGATCTCGAATTGATCGATATATTGAGTAAAAATAACGTCGATATAGTAGTTTCACCTCAAGCTGATGATAGTACCCTGTTTAGAGTTCTAAGCAGTGTATTTGTGCCAGTGCTGCTATTGGTTGGCTTATTTTTCTTGCTCCGACGCGCTCAAAGCGGACCTGGTAGTCAAGCAATGAATTTTGGCAAATCAAAAGCTAGAGTTCAAATGGAACCGCAAAGCCAAATCACTTTTGGTGATGTAGCAGGAATCGATCAGGCAAAACTAGAGCTAAACGAAGTTGTAGACTTCCTCAAAAATGCTGACCGTTTTACAGCCGTAGGCGCAAAAATTCCTAAAGGCGTACTATTAGTTGGGCCTCCCGGAACTGGCAAAACCTTATTAGCTCGTGCGGTAGCTGGAGAAGCAGGAGTTCCTTTCTTCTCAATTTCTGGTTCAGAATTTGTCGAAATGTTTGTCGGTGTGGGTGCGTCCCGCGTCCGCGACTTGTTCGAGCAAGCCAAAGCCAATGCTCCTTGTATCGTATTTATTGATGAAATCGATGCTGTAGGTCGTCAACGGGGCGCAGGTTTAGGCGGCGGTAACGACGAAAGAGAGCAAACTTTAAACCAGTTGCTTACCGAAATGGATGGTTTTGAAGGCAATACAGGAATTATTCTTATTGCTGCAACTAACCGCCCAGACGTTTTAGATTCAGCCTTACTACGTCCCGGTCGTTTTGATCGCCAAGTTGTAGTAGATCGCCCCGACTATGCAGGACGGGCAGAAATTCTTAGAGTTCACTCTCGCGGCAAAACTTTAGCCAAAGATGTTGACCTAGATAGAATTGCGCGGCGGACTCCTGGGTTTACGGGTGCAGATTTGTCTAACTTGCTTAATGAAGCGGCAATTTTGGCAGCGCGTCGTACTTTGACCGAAATCTCTATGGATGAAGTCAATGATGCGATTGATCGCGTCTTAGCAGGGCCAGAGAAGAAAGATCGGGTAATGAGCGAAAAGCGCAAAACCTTGGTAGCTTACCACGAAGCAGGTCATGCTTTAGTTGGGGCGTTGATGCCAGACTACGACCCCGTACAGAAAATTAGCATTATTCCTCGTGGTCGCGCGGGTGGTTTGACTTGGTTTACCCCAAGTGAAGACCGCATGGATACTGGATTATACAGCCGCTCTTACTTAGAGAATCAAATGGCTGTAGCTTTAGGCGGTCGAATCACTGAAGAATTGATCTTTGGTGAGGAAGAAGTCACAACGGGCGCGTCTAGTGACTTGCAACAAGTCGCAAAAGTAGCTCGTCAAATGGTAACTCGATTTGGGATGAGCGATCGCCTAGGACAAGTTGCTTTAGGTCGTCAGCAAGGTAATATGTTCCTTGGTCGGGATATTGTCGCCGAGCGCGATTTCTCTGAAGAAACCGCCGCCGCTATTGATGATGAAGTACGCAAGCTTGTAGATGTAGCTTACCGTAGAGCCAAAGAAGTGCTAGTCAATAACCGTCAAATTCTTGATACTTTGGCAGCTATGCTGATTGAAAAAGAAACTGTAGATGCTGATGAGTTGCAAGAATTGTTAGCAAACAGCGATGTTAAAACTGCTTCGTTGGCTTAAGTAACAGATACAGAAATAAAGCAGGGTGATTCTAGTTTTAGAATCACCCTGCTTTTTTAATGAGATGGAAAGGTTGCGTTGCTGATTTTTAGTTTTTTGATGGCTTAATTGAGCAACGATCTACCCATTCTTGATAGGTTTGTTGGCGCTCGGCATTATCTACAACTATTTCTATGCGGATTTTTTTGCATCCTTGATTGCGTTCAAGAGCGATCGCATTTAGCAGTAAACTTGCGATCTTAGCGGAGGTAAATTCCCCGGATACAATTATCTCATTGCTTTTAGTTACGCTGGCAACTTGAGCCATATTTGCTTGCATTGTAGCTAATTCAACTCCTTGATCACTAGAGCCTAAATCAATCTCTGCAAGTTGGATAGTTTCTGCACCTACTTGTTCGATAATCAATTTTTCTCGTCTGATTGGCACTTGTACCATTTCAGTTTCGATCTCTTTTCTAACAACTACCTCACCAATTTTCTGCTTATTAATATCTACTATTAGGCGTTCTTCTAGTAGAGGAATACTTGCAGCTACAGCTATGGCTGCTGCTCCTATACCTATATTAATGTCATTTGTTTCTTCTGCTATTTCTGGCTGCTGACTTGTCTCTATTTCGCTTTCTCTTGCCGTTACTTCTGTAAATTGGTTTACATCATTGGTTTGTAATGCTAACTCATGATCAGCAAGCAAGTCTATCTCGCTTGTTTCTTGTTCGCTCTCCGCAGGTTGATTAATATCAAATTCGTCACTTATTGACATCATTTCAGGAGTATTGAACAAGTCCATCTCGCTTATTTCTTCTTGCATGGACATCATTTCAGGAGTTGCAAGAATGTCTGTTTCTTCTCCGATTAACATCAATTCAGGACTATTAAACAAGTCTATCTCGCTCGTTTCTTCTCCCGTAGACATCATTTCAGGAGTTGCAAGAATGTCTATTTCTTCTCCCATTGACATCATTTCGGGAGTATTAAACAAGTCCATCTCGCTTGTTTCGTCTGGCATTAACATCATTTCAGGAGTTGCGAGAATGTCTGTTTCTTCTCCTATAGATATTATTTCAGGGGTTGCGAGAATGTCCATTTCTCCGAATTGATCGCTATCAATTTCGTTACTTGTTGGCATCATTTCGGGAGTATTGAACAAGTCCATCTCGCTTGTTTCTTCTTTCATGTCAGGAGTAGTAAACAAGTCAGCATTTTCTCCCAAAGACATCATTTCGGGAGTGTTAAACAAGTCCATCTCGCCAAATTGATCGCTATCAATTTCGTTACTTGCTGACATTATTTCAAGAGTATTGAACAAGTCCATTTCGCTTGTCTCTTCTCCGATTAACATCATTTCGGGAGTCCCAAGAATGTCCATCTCGCCAAATTGATTGCTATCAAGTTCATTGCTCGTTGACATCATTTCGGGAGTATTGAACAAGTCCATCTCGCTTGTTTCTTCTTTCACGTCAGGAATAATGAATAAATCAGTATTCTCTACGATAGGCATCATTTCGGGACTATCAAACAAGTCTGAGTTATCTTCTAGCATCCCAGAATTGGCAAACAGGCTCATTAAATCATCATCTGATGATTTGTTAGGCAAATTTGGTGTTTCAAATAAAGATTCAATATTTTTATCATCTTGCTCCTTAGAGTCTTCAGGTGTATTAGACGACTCAGTATTTGATGCGTTATCATCTTTGTACTCAGAATTATGACGATCTGAACTATTCATATTTATTACTACCTGTTGATTTTATGCGTTTATTTTCAAGCTGTTCAATAAGAACAAATGATAACTTCAGGAAAGCAAATTGACAATTATTATGAGTGTATTCTATCTGCAAAAGTGCAGGCAGGACATAAATTATGCCCTGCCTGCACCACTTATCTATAAATCTGTTTGACAGCAGATTATGATAGACGATTGAAAAAAGTTGCTAATCTAGCTTAAATGCGATCGCGTCTCTCATCAACCGGGATTCCACCAGTATTTACATCTAATTCTTCGCGGCGTAATGTTTCTTTCGCTTCAACAGTTTCGCTCTCTACTTCTTTTCTTACCTTAACTTCTTCTCTAACAAAGGCTTCTTTGTGAATGTCAGCAGTTTCTTCATAGATTTCAAGGCGTGTAACTTCGCCAGTGTCGAAAGTAGCTTCGCTTGAGCTTACTGCTACTCCTGCATTGGTGGGTGTAACTCGCTCAATGACAACGCGCTCTTTTTCAATTGGTACTGATACTTGTGCGGTTTCAGTCTCAATATGCTTACCGATAGTTACATCGCCTGTTTTAACGCGCTTCTTGTTAGCGATTAGACGTTCTTGATATAGTTTGAGTGTTTGATTATTGTCTTTAACATCAAACAATTCTGGCTCGTGTTGATAGTTGTAGGTGTCGCGGCTGTAAGCTGGGGTAGCAGCAGTCATACCAGCAGTAGCAGCAACATCTAAGGGTGCAGAGGCTTCTAAGGGCATGGAAACGTCTACAGGACGAGCAGTGTCTGTTACTGCACTTGTAGAAGCGCCAACGGCGGGTGTACGATATACACCTCTAACTTTTTCTTCGTAATCGTAATCTATTGCTAGGCGATCGCTAAATTCTGGCAAACTCTCAGCTTGCTCTCTAGTCATCCCAATTGCATAGACGCGATCAGAACCTTGATCGATCTGTGAACGACCTACTGGTAGCAAAACTTGCTTACCAAAAATCCAAAAACCTAAATCTACTACTAAGTAGCGAAATTGCCCATCTTCATCAACTAAAATATCGTTGATAGTACCTATTTTTTCGTCTGCTTGAGTATAAACTCCCATCCCTTTAAGATCGGAATCACCAAGGCTATCGCGATAATCTGGATCGTAGTCTTGAATTTTTACTAATGGCATATTACAAACCTTTATTTTTTCATCTCGTTACTTCCTAAATCTATTGATTAATTAATTTTTTTCCATCTTCCTAACGAAGGAATTAACTTATATATTGATACGAAAGATAGATATTTTGCCAACTTCAAAATTTAATCCATTGAAATTTTTACTAAGTTTTATAGCATTAAGTTAACTGAAGTCGAATAAAACTTTAGTTAACTATATCGTAATATATCTATAAAGTATAGAAATGCTAGACTATGCCTTTTATTTGAAATCTTTAATTGTCTTGAGTATCAATATCTAGACGACCACTCGTATCAATATCTAATTCTTACCGACGTAGAGTTTCTTGAGCTTTAATGGTATCAACATCTACTTCTTTTTTGATTGTTACTTCTTCACGTACAAAAGCTTCTTTATGAACATTGGCAGTTTCTTCATAAACTTTCATTCTAACTAATTCTCCCTCCTGAAAACTTACATCTTTAGCAGCCGTTGCATTTCTATTTGTTGGGGTGCTACGTTCAATAACAATGCGGTCTTTTTCTAAAGGTAGAGAAATACTAGCAATTTGGGTTTCAACGTGCTTGGCTAAAACTACTTCTCCGGTTTGCTGACGTTTTTTATTAGTAACTAGCCTTTCTTCATACAACTTAAGAGTTTGATGATTGTCAGTATCTAAATTGTATAAATCTGGTTCTTGGTGGTATTCATAATTAGGGCGACTACTCGTTTCAACGGGAGATGAAATTGAGGGAGATGGTATTAAATTTATATTAGGTTCTTCAAGAGATTTCATGACTGGAGAATTATAAACTCTTTTTACCTGCTCCTCGTGCTTGCGATCAGGAGTTTTGCTTTCGTGATACTCAGGTAAATCTTCTATTTGTTTTTTATGAATAATACCTATAGCATTTATGCGTTTTGCTTTGGCATCAATATGACATTTACCAACGGGTAATAATACTTTTTTGCCAAAAATCCAAAAGCCTGTATCTATCACAAAATAACGAAAACGTCCTTGCTCGTCAACTAAAGCATTTTCTATACTGCCAATTTTATCATCTGATCTTCCCGCATATACATCAAGTCCTTTAATATCGTCGCCATCAAACAATTCTTCTTTGTAATTGGGGTAAAATTCATCTAATTTATAAAGTGTCATATTTAACAATCCAGGTTATTTACATTTTGTTTTTGAGCAAGACAGCAAAATCTAGTATTTTTTGCCATCTTGCTGAGTAATTATTAATTAAATACTGTCATTCACAATTGTTGAATCAGAAGTGATGCTTGGATTGCCTTCAGTATTAATGTCTAATTCTTCTCGGCGGATTGTTTCTTCAGCTTCTACAGTATCTTGATCAACAATTTTAGTTACTCTAACTTCTTCACGGACAAAAGTTTCTTTATGAAACTCTGGCTTTTCTTCATACAATTCTATACGAGCTACTTCACCAGATTGAAAATCAGTTTCGCTGGGAGTAACTATTTGACCTATAGTAGAAGGCGTTGAACGTTCAATAACTACTCTTTCTTTAGTAATTGGTACAGAAACTCTTGCTGTTTCAGTTTCAATGTGCTTACTAACTGCTACTTCACCAGTTTTGACCCGACTTTTGTTAGCAATCAATCTTTCTTCGTAGAGTTTGAAAGTTTGATGGTTTTGATCGCTTAGATTATATAAGGAAGGTTCTTGCTGATAATTATAAGTGTTGCGATCAATAGATTGAGATGCGGGTTCTTGACGATACACTCCGCGAACTTGCTCCTCGTAATCGTAATCAACTACAATGCTTTCGTTGTATACGGGTAAATGGTCTACTTGTGTCTTACTTAAACCATCTACATAAACGCGCTGGGCATTATAATCAATTCGGGAAAGACCAATTGGTAATAATATTTGTTTGCTTAAGTTTTCTACACCTGTATCAATGACTAAGTACCGAAACCGACCTTCATTGTCTACTAAAGCATCAGCTACTTTACCAATAGGATTACCACCTTCGGTATAGAGATCCATTGATTTAACGTCTTCTCCATTAAAGGTTTGACGGTATTGTGGATCGAAGTCTTCAAGCTTGTAAAGGGGCATATT
>CAJQOK010000579.1 GCA_905479905.1 uncultured Aliterella sp. | reverse complement strand
CACGCCAATCTGCCAATTATTTGATTGCTAGTGCTAATGTCTTTGAAAATTTGACAACCAATGGTTGTCAAATTCTGCCAACTACAGAACGTCAAATTAGACCTTTAACTAAACTGGAACCCCTCGAACAATTAGAGAGTTGGCAACAAGCAGTAAAGCAAGCTGATGGTAAAATTCCAAGTGGTCGCATTGTTAAAGATATCGTGCAGCGCCTCAAGGAGAAGCCTTTAGTCAAAGCCAGTGATTTTTGCACTGTTGGCGATGCGTTCATCCTGACTAGATTAGAAGGGGGGGAACGTAAATATAATGGCTGCTCTTGCGTCGCATTTGAAGTAAGAGACTTTACAATAGCCGTTGATGTTTATGACGGAGAACTTGCTGTGAAACCAGAAAATCTTAACCCGATTGATTTACCTGATGTACGCCGTCAGTTACCAGAAACGCTCAAACGGATAAAAAGGCTGCAAAATAACGCAGAAATGCTGGATCGGGGTGTTTATCATGCACTTGAAGGCTTGGGACGGCAAATATATCTAACAGATTTTGAGGATAAATTATTGACGTTCGTGGAGCAGTGCTACGGCATTAATGAATAATACCCAAAGACAAGACAAAAACTTTTGCCTTACCGAATTTTTAGAAAAAGGATGAAATAGGGTTATGCCCAAGCAAAAAATGCCTCTCCCACCGCAGATACCTCAGTCTGAAGAAAAGCTAGAAAGAGCAATCTGCTTGTTAGGCAGTCGAGGTAGAATTGAGCAGCAAGAGCGCGCTTGAATTAGTGGGATTAGTTGGTCGTTATCCGAATCCACAAGAAGCGGCTGCCTGGAAGCAGTGTTTAAAGCAGACGTTTAAATCTAAAGCAGTGCTACGGAGATGATGATTAATCACCGAATAAGCAGTAGTTGTTTACAACGGAGAAATTGCTGTAAAACTATAAAACCCTTAATCCTATCGATTGACTGGATGTACGCGCGTTAGTTGCCAGAGACGCTCAAATGTATCCGACGACTACGGAATATGGGTCTTCTACTGAACTGCCATTACTTATACTGCACTGGAATCTATGGTACGGCAAACCTATCTAACTTCACTAGAGGAGAAGTTTTTGCAAGTGATGGAGCAGGAGTATAAAGTTACACAAGAGTAGAGCGAAAGCGAAATAATGGCGCGAAATTAACAGATTTGAAATATCGAGTAAAAGTCAACGATGTTGAAATCATTGTTCTGAAAGAACCAGGAAGAAAAAGACAATTTCGCGCCTTTGTTCCCTCTGAAATAGAACTGAACCAAAAAATATCACCAGTGGCATATTCCAATTCTGATGAAGCTTTATCTGAAACGATCGCCATTGTTCATTCATTGCGAGGCTATAGCAAGCCGATCTTCTATGTTGTCAACCAGTAAGTATCACCCCCAAACCAAACAGAAGTAACTTAAAAAGCTAGAGGTGCATAGGAAAATTATGCCGCCAAAAATTACTTTTGATAAGAACAGTTTGAATAAGTAATGCTGCGCTCATGCCGCTACAAGCTATTGTAGAAGCAGGCGATAGCGCAAGCGCGCACGCAGGGCTTCGCGTTTTCTACAGTTTGTGATGACTAAGGCTGATGATGCCCTGGAGACAAAATTTTTCCCCCACGACAACCTGCACCTATTGCAGCCACAAAGTCTTGCTCAACATCCAGCCGCCGTGTACCTTTCTCAGTTGCGTCCTAAGTCACGGCAAACGATGGGGCGGAACTTAGACCTGATTGCTAATCTCCTGACCCAAGGGCAGTGCGATCGCTTCACGTTAGACTGGAGCCAATTGCGTTATCATCATACAGCAGCAGTAAGAGCGGTGTTGGTAGAGAAGTTTGCTCCCTCAACGGTCAATCAAATGCTGTGCGCTCTACGCCGAGTATTAAAGGAAGCTAAGAAACTCAAATTGATGTCGCCAAGCGATTATACCGACGCTGTGGATATTGAGAATATTAGATTTACCCAGGAATTACGGGGTAGAGCGCTCTCGCCTGCCGAGATTGCCGCAATTCTGCAAGTTATTAAAACCGATTTGACTGTTGCTGGGAGGAGAGACTCGGCGCTATTTATTATCCTCTTGGGTTCGGGGGTGAGGAGGCAGGAGGTAGTGTCTATAGACCTAAGCGATTTTGACCCCAGTAGTGGTGCAATCAAGGTACGCGGCGGCAAAGGTGGTAAAGACCGGACGGTGTACTTACCTAGTAGCGGGATAAAGGCGGTGTCAGCTTGGCTAAAAGTTAGAGGAATCAAAGCAGGTCCTCTGTTATATCCAGTTAGTAAAGGTCATAGGGTGATGGAGCGACGATTGACTGACCAATCAGTATTGTATATTCTCCAGAAACGGGCCAAACTTGCTGGGGTAGATTCTTTCTCTCCCCATGATTGCCGCCGTACATTTATTTCTAATTTGTTAGATGCGGGAGCCGACTTAGTAACGGTTTCCCAATTAGCAGGTCATGCCAATCCCATGACTACAGCTAAGTATGACCGTAGAGGTGAGGCAGCCAAACGCCAAGCTGTAGAATTATTGCACATTCCTTATAATGAATGATGCCAGCTTTAGTGCGAGTAGGCTGCGGTAACACTAACCTAAGTTTACAAAACTTCCAGTTTGTTAGACTGCTGAGTCTTCCTCAACGGCGGCGCTTGACATACTATATTTACCAGCAAGCCCTCGATACCATTTTCCTTTTTTCGCACCCACCGATAGGACATTCGAGACACGTTCTCGCGCCTTGCTTCTTAACTCTTTTGGGATCTCCTCTACAAAAATGGCATCTAGTATTGTTGTAATCTCTACTACCTGCTCTTGTTGCTGTTGCATAACTTCAGCGACAGCTTCCGCTAGACTAGCGTTGCTAAAGTCTTCTTTTACGTACTGCTGCCAAGTATCTACTTCTTTACTTGCCTCCTTTGTGGGTGCAGATTTCTTATTTGACTTACTGGTAGTAGAAGATGGGTTTTTCTTTACTTGTCGCTTTTGAGTGGATGGCGCAGCTTCGGTAGTATCTATCGTTGTATCTTCTAGCTCTGGAGTTGCCACTTCTGGAACAGGGGGTTCTGCTAGTTTTTCAACTAATTCTGGAGTTGATGTTTCTACAGGTGTAGGAGCGGCAGTATCTCCAGGAGGAAATAGGCTAATAACGTTTTTGAGACTGTGGCGTTTCTCTTGAATGGACTGAAGTTGAGCCGCTAACTGGACTTCAGTTGCTGCTAAGTCGGCATCAACTTCTAAAAGTTTGGCAACGATGGAATTAGATGTAGGCGAAATGGAGGAGTTTTGCACCGTAAAAATAACTTAAGTTGAATAAGGATAAAGGTATTACTCACTATTATGCACTTGCTGATAACAACTATAAAAATGTTATCTATTGGTTCTAGATGTTTTCGGCAAAGTTCGCAAATGCCAGTTAGAAGGCGCAAGCCAGTAGTTATCAGAAAATTCCGGCAAGCGGGAAGATAACAAATAAGCACCCAAAAGAAAATCAATCGCATTTTCATCTGCACTAATGCCAGAAAAAGCTTTGATTTGCTCGAAAGCGAGTAAAAAAGTCTCCTCACGCTTGCGGTTAATCGCCTGATACTCAATCTGGGCAGAAGCAGGCATAGCTGAGGATGTAGCGTAATAATTCCAGAGCAGGCAGCATTCGTGCAAAGAGAGATTGGCTCCTTGCAGCAATAAAGCAGCGCGGTAATATAGCCCAGAACGGCGGAGCATATAGGGGTGAACTGGAATTGGTAAACCAGCTTTTTCGCCAGCTTGGTAAACGATATGGTGTAAGGAGCGATCGCTTAGGCGTTGTTTTCTCTCGCTCTCTAATATCCAGTCAGTTTTACTAAGTTGTACTAATTCCT
>CAJQOK010000578.1 GCA_905479905.1 uncultured Aliterella sp. | reverse complement strand
CAATCGCGCCAATTGGTAAAAAGCTTGCTTCAACCTGTTAAAGTCTGGATATTTGAGCGAGATGGCAAGCCTGAAGAACGAGCATTATTAGAAAACTACCGTCAGCAGGGCAAAAATTTCAGCTACGAGTATGTAGATCCTCAAATTCAATTAGGACTTGCCCAAAAGTTTAATGTCCAAAGTCCCGGCGAAGTTCATTTAGAAGCAGGAAACGAGCGAAAATTATTGCCAGGAGCAAATGACCAGCCTTTAACAGAAATTCGATTGACAAATGCTTTGCAACAAATCACAACAGACTTTAGCGCCCAAGTTTATTTTGTGCAAGGTCATGGCGAGCAACCCTTAACAGGAGAACAAAATAGTCTGTCTCAAGCTTTGAGCGTATTAGCAGAAAAAAGTTACACTACCCAACCGCTTAATTTAGCCCAAACAACTATTCCTGAAGATGCCACCGTAGTTGTATTAGCGGGTGCTAGACGGGGTTTATTGCCATCAGAAGTTACGTCTTTAAATGATTACCTCAATCGAGGTGGTAGTTTATTTTTAGCCATCGATCCCACGATTAATCTAGGAATTGATAGTTTACTCAAAAATTGGGGCGTAACTTTAGATGACCGTTTAGCTGTAAATCCGGCGGGTGCAGCCGTAGGGCTAGGGCCTGCGGTAATTTTGATAGATAATTACGGGCAACATCCCATTACTAAAGATTTTGGTAACGGGATATCTTTGTATCGCGGTGCTAGACCGATTGAAACAAAAATAGTTGCAGGAGTGCAAGCAACTCCTTTGTTGCTGACAAGTAGTCAAAGCTGGGCAGAGAGCGATTTAAAAGACGAAAACCTAAAACTTGATCCCGAAAGCGATCGCCCTGGCCCCTTAACTCTGGGTGTGGCTATGAGTCGTCAAGCTACAACTTCTAGTAATAGCAAGCCTTCGGAGTCTCGTTTGGTTGTCATCGGCAATTCTGACTTTATTACCAATAATCAATTTTCACAGCAGTTAAATGGCGATGTATTCATCAACTCTATAAGCTGGTTAAGTAAGCAAGAAGGAGCATCACAGCTTTCTGTGCGTCCCAAAGAAGCAAAAAATCGCCGCATTAATTTGCAAGCTGCTCAGTCTAATATTTTAAGCTGGACTGCTTTAGGTTTTATCCCGTTAATTGGGTTAGTTAGTGCAGTTATCCTATGGTGGCTGCGTAGATAATACTTTTTCACTCCTGACTCACTATGAAGTTACCGAAGACAACTTTGATTTTGTTATTGTTAGCACTCGGATTAGGAGGTTTTGTTTATCTCTATGAAATTAGGGGCGCAAGCCAAAGACAAGAAGCTCAATCTCAAAGTGAAGAAATTTTTGCTTTTACTGAAGATGAGGTAAAGTCTTTTACGATCAAAAATCAGACCGAGACGCTAAAATTTGAGCAAATTAATTCAAAATGGCAGATGAAAGAGCCTAAAGATACGCCAGCTAGTAGCGCCTCGGTTGCTTTCTTGTTGAATTTGCTGGAAACAGGAAAGAGTAATCGCAAATTTTCTGTTTCTACTACCCAACTAGCTGATTATGGATTAACTCAACCCTCTAGTGCGATCGCCATTACATTAAAAAGTAACGAAACTCATCAATTGATTTTGGGCAAACCTGACTTTAACCGCACCTATCTCTATGCTTTAGTCGATCCCCCAGCTAAATCAAAGGGCAATGTCAACGTGCTATTAGTATCTCCAGATTTTGCCAATGCTGTAAATCGGCAACTATCAGAATGGCAGTCAGATAATTCTCCTAAGTAATCCCAGCGCCGCCAGTGTCAAGCTTGGTTTGCTTTTGCTAAAGTAAGCTTCAAAGCTTGCTCTACAAGGGATTTTATAATAGGCCCATGATGAGAGTTGAACTCATGACCTCTTCATTACCAATGAAGCGCTCTACCACTGAGCTACACGGGCAAAAAAAGTATGATTCGCAGTACGCAAATCATACTTTTGATAATGGGCCGAGCTGGATTTGAACCAGCGTAGCTCTCGCAACGGATTTACAGTCCGTCTCCATTAACCACTCGGACATCGACCCATGTTATCCACGATTCATAATCATAGCATGGTTTTTTAAAATAGTAAAATTGATTGGCTAAAAATCTTAGCGATCGCAATCAAGTCAAAAGTTCGCCAGTTGCTTGCAAGGCGTGTAAGCGATGGTAAATACCTTGATGGCGCAACAATTGAGCGTGAGTACCAACTTCCGCAATTTTACCGCGATCTAAAACAACAATCTTATCTGCCTCCCGCACGGTACTGAGACGGTGAGCAATGATAATTGTAGTGCGCGTACCCAAAATAGAGCGCATAGCCAACTGTATCGAGCGCTCAGACTCGTAATCTAAGCTAGAAGTCGCCTCATCAAATATTAAAATATCTGGATTAACTAATAAACTCCGCGCAATTCCTAATCTTTGCCTTTGTCCTCCCGATAACCTGACACCGCGTTCGCCAACAACGGTGTAATATCCTTGGGGTAACTGGGTAATAACTTCGTCAACTCTAGCGATTCTACAAGCTTCCTGGACTTGTTCAAAACTAGCTGTGCGATCGCCATAGGTGAGATTATCAAGCAAAGTACCGTTAAAAACATCTACTTCTTGATGCACAATCGCTAATCTGCGACGATACTTAGCAACATCTAAGTTACGAATATCTTGACCGTCAATCAATATTTGACCGTTATTCGGCTCAAAATAACGAAATAGTAGCTTTACTAACGTAGATTTACCCGAACCCGACCGCCCAACCAAAGCAATCGTTTGATTGGGTTCAATTAATAGATTAATATTTTGTAAAACAGGTCTTTCTACATCGTAGCCAAAACTAACATTAGCTAACTCCAATTTGCCCGTAAATCGATAAGGAGTGTCACTGACATTTGGTTCAACTAAACTAGCCGCGTCAACTCCTGTTGGCTGTTGCATAAATTCATGAAACCGTAGCATTGAAGCATAACGACGGGCAAAAATTTCCGCTAAATTGTTAATTGGTTCCATCTCTGCATAAGCCATACTAGAGATAGTGAAAGTAGTAACAAAATGACCTAGAGAAATTTGACCTTGAAAAGTCGCCGCCAAAGTTAAACCCAAAACTCCAAACACGCAAAACTGAATAATTGTTTTTTGCCAAGTAGATAGCTTGATATATCCCAAATGAATGCGATAATCAACTATTTTAAATTCCCGGTTTAGGCGCTGGCGTTGGCGTTTGAGTTCCACTGCTTCTGTTGCGAAGGCTTTAACTGTTTTGATATTGGTAACAATTTCTGAAGTCCGGCTTTGAGTATTTTCCATATACTTATCTAAATGCCGTTCTTGTTCCATCAATTGCTTCAAGTCTCTTAGACTAATACTGAGAATGATGACAAACGAAACGAGAAATATTAAAGCAATTCGCCACTCAATAAACAAAATCATCATAAAAATACCCAAAACTCGGAATAGTTTGGGTATTAATTGTCCGGCAATTTCTGGATAAGTAAAAGTATGATTTTCTAAGCCTCTAGCAATGCGTCCGGCGATGCGTCCGGGGTTATTCTCATCGTAAAATTCTAGAGGTAAAGTTAGGATTTTTTCTACAGTTTTTAGCGCTTGCTGTTGACGACTTCGCAAAGCGATATCCCAATGAAACCACCAAGTAGTCCAAACTTGTATCGGCGCTCTAACTACCGTGACAATAAAAATTATACCTAATAAAAATCCTATACTTAGTAACTGATTTTGCGGTAATTGAGTAAGTTGTGATAAAACTGCGATCGCATTCTGTACGGGTTTATCTAATGACTGACGCGACAATACATTTAAAATCTGTCCGATGGCGTAAGGTACAACCAAATCGACAATTTCAAAGATACTAGCCGCCGTAATACTAAATATGGCGATCGCATGATACGGCTTATAGTAATTAACAATATCTTTAAATGTCGCCATGATTTTCAAGCCGACACTTTAAGCGTGGCTGCATTTGTAACTTATATACTACAAAAGTAACACAAAAAGTCTTTAGCAGCAAACAGAATATTAAACCAAAGCAGGTAAAATAAACATCTCACTGTGGAGAGACATCAACGGGTGAAAACTCTAAACTGTAGCGATACAAAGCCACAGGCTGAGAATTGGCTTTAAAATAATCAGGATCTTGAGGAGAAAGATAAACCGCCGTAACTTGATTAGCTTCAATAACCAAATTAGCTAACGCTTGATAAGCTGTAGTGCTTTCAACCTCATTAAAATAAGGTTGCGAACCACCTTTAAATAGTTGCTGAAACACCTCAGTAGTAATAAATTCGTTATTCTGCAATGATTCGGTAGCGCGTCCAGTAACTAAAGAAACCAGAGTGCGATCGCCTTTGAGTAAAGTAATTTGTTTATTTGGCGATGTAGGATCAGTTTTAACCGCAATAACAGAGCGACCTAAATAAGCCCGTGCTAGATTCAAACCATTAAAAGCGCGATCAGCTACCAAATCTTGCGAAGCATCCCGCACAAAGCGCACAATAAAGCTTACAGGGACATTTAGACTGCGGCGATTGCTTTCAAAACCCGGCGTAACTAAATCGGGAGCTAAAGGCGCGGCTGCATCTACTAAAGTACTCGTAACATTCCAAGTACCCGCCATCCAATCAGGATAAATCAGATCCCCTTGAGCCGATGGTACTGTCAGCTTTTGCCAATTCGGAAAACTCTCAATGTGACTTTTTAATTGTCCAGCCTGCGCCGCTCCACCCCAAAAAACTACTACCAAAACCAAACACCAAAAGCCTCTCAATTACCTCTACGCCTCGCTTTATAATTCCCCTACAGGTTCCGGTTCCCAAACCTCTCCATACTGAGCTTTAAGAGCTTGCCAAGCCTCAACCTGACCGTTTTCGTATTCCCCTGGCTTCCCCCATTGCAAAAATAGACTAAGTGCCGATTTTCCTTCCTTATCCAATAACCGAATCGCGTAAGTAGTAAAATTCCCTCGCTTTGCTTCTCCCGTCTCAAACTTTACCTGTGTAATCTCATCCATATTCAAATGAAATTCAAAACCCTCAGTGTGCATATTTGCATATTTACCTTTGGGCAATTCAGCATAAAAAAGCTTCTGAATTTTCCCTCGCGCTTCCAATACCGCCGCGCTGCTAGTGACAATTAGCCGCAGAGTTGATAGACTTTCACACTGTTCTAAAAATTCTTTTAAAGTAGCACTCATAATTTATGTTTCGTACTGTTCGTAAGCGGCGAC
>CAJQOK010000577.1 GCA_905479905.1 uncultured Aliterella sp. | reverse complement strand
CAGCAAGTAGCCGGAGCCATTGACATACTAGCGAAGGCAGAAGGATTGCCCTCTCACGCTCAATCGGTAAAGCTCCGAATAGAGGATAATGAGGAAACGGGCTGGAAACAAGAATAACTCTTAAGGGAGGCGATCGCGCGTGTTAAACACAATTGTAGTAGCTTTAGAAAGCTCGGATCTGGGCGATCGCGTCATTGAAACAGTGCAGCAACTGCAATTGTCCCCTGGGGTAAAAATTATTCTTGCTCATGTAATTTCTACCTCAGACTCTGACTTAGAAATAGCCGCCGACCGTCCCCAAAGTGAAGCAGAAGCTACTCCCTATCGCCACATTGAAAAGCAATTGCAGGCTTATCAAGCTAGGTTGCCCTTCCAGAGCGAATTAGAAATTGTGACCGGAGATCCCGCCGAAGAAATTATCCGCCTAGCAAATATTTATCATGCCGATTTGATTGCGATCGGTACTCGCGGATTGACGGGTGTAAAAAAGATTTTACAAGGTTCTGTGAGCAGTCAAGTTGTAGAAAATGCTTCTTGTTCGGTGCTAGTAGTCAAGCCAATGGGGTAACACGCCATTATTAATAACCGCTATATTTTTGGAGAAACTATCGTGCAGAAAATCTTAGTTTTCGCTGTAAGTTTAGTCGCATTGCTCGCGCCAAGTAAGGTAAATAGCCAACTTATCCCCCAACCTTGGGTATCGGTAGGAGTCAATGATAGCGAGGCTACCTTTTCTGTAGGAGCAAGAGCAATAAATTGGGGCGTTGAGCTAGGCAAGGGCGAAGATGGAGCCACAGGAGTAGATGTGCTGAAATTTATCCGCGTTCCCGTAGTTTCGCCCTACGTGGGGTTAGGTTTGTACTCCGCAGATAAAGGTGTAGCTTTTTCGGGGGGCGTTCAAGTCGGAGCGACTGATAATGTATTTGTTGGCGTTGGCTACAATACAATTCGCGGCATTAACGGGCAAGTGGGAGTTAGGTTTTAATTACCAATTACCAATTACCAATTACCAATTACCAATTACCCATTACCAATTACCCATTACCCATTACCAGCCTTTTGAGTTAAAAACTGACGTAAATTAAATAAACTTAAAGTTTGCCCAATATTTAACGGCAATAAAGAAACCCCTTCAATTCGAGACTGTACCCAACCTTCTCCCCAATACCATTCGTGGAAACCGTCAATTCCTTGACTGAGGACGAGGCGCAAACACTCCGGCGTAACTACTTCTACTTGATGATGAATTGGCACGAACCCAGTCCAATTAGTAAAACTAAGCCCTGGGTGTAATTGTTCTGGCATTCCTGGATTAAAGCGTTCAAACCACAACCATTTTTGCAATTGCTTAGGATAAAGCAAGCTCTCCTTAATGGTATTAAAGGAAGCTGTAACTTCTATTCGCAGTTGGCTTTGTTGAAAAGTACCCAGCATGGCTTTAGATCGTGATTAGTTGATTTATTTTTCAGTATGGCAGAACTAAATTTTCTTGTCCCTGCACCCGCTTTAATCTCCATCCTAGAATAGATATATAAAGAAATGTAAGGGTTGTTATGGCAGATCAATTAATTCGTGCTACCGCCGCTAATGGTGGCATTCGAGCCGTAGGTGTAATTACAACTCGCCTCACCGAAGAAGCTAGAGGACGGCATAATCTCTCGTATGTAGCAACCGCAGCGTTAGGTCGTACCATGTCCGCCGGACTATTACTGGCATCGAATATGAAACGCTCTGGTTCGCGGGTAAATATTCGGGTCAAAGGTAATGGATTACTAGGGGGAATTTTAGTAGACGCTGGGTTAGATGGAACAGTACGCGGCTATGTAGATAATCCAGAAGTGGAATTACCACCTAATAGTAAGGGCAAACTAGATGTTGGTGGCGCAGTAGGAAAAGAAGGGTATTTGTATGTAGTGCGAGATGTAGGCTACGGCTACCCTTACGCTAGTACCGTTGAATTAGTTTCGGGGGAAATTGGCGAAGATGTCGCTCATTACCTTGTTACCTCCGAACAAACTCCTTCCGCTTTAGTTGTGGGGGTATTTGTGGGCGCAAATGGCGTTACAGCTTCGGGGGGGATATTGATTCAAGTATTGCCCAAAGCAGCTAGGGATGAGGCTTTAGTTGAAGTTTTAGAATCCCGTGTAGCTTCGCTTTCTGGATTTACACCACTATTGCAAGCAGGTTTGAATCTAACGGAAATATTTGAGCAATTGCTAGGGGATATGGAATTAGAAATATTACCCGAAACTCAATTAGTGCGCTTTAACTGCGGTTGCTCAGGCGATCGCGTTTTGGGGGCATTGAAAATGTTGGGAGCAGAGGAACTCCAAGATATGATTGAAAAAGATCGCGGCGCGGAAGCAACTTGTCACTTTTGCTCAGAAGTTTATCAAGCCAGCAGCGACGAACTAGCGCAGTTAATTTTAGATTTGCAAGCAGAGTCTTCAGGATAAAGCCGATTTCTTAAGCAGTTTTGGTACAAAATATAGCTTTTTGGCAACTAGAAGGGTACGATGACAACGAGTATTAATAAGTAAAATCTCAGAGAATAGCTGTTGTCAAATCGCAAAGCGGCTAGACCTGTAAGACAATTTGGGGACAAACAATGAGAGAGCCAGGAATTCCTAAAAATTGGTCTATGGGAAAATTTGCACGGGGCGATCGTTCAAGATTACCCAATGCTGCAACTTCTCCTGCTGGCTCTCAATTGCCAAATAATAGCAGTGCAGAATCGAGGGAAGTGTCAGCACAAACACCCTTGAAATCACAGTCGCTCACGCCCAATCGTCGCCTTGATAAGCGCCCACCTTTACCACCCAATACTGCCCCAAAGTGGTTAACTAATTGGCCTATGTGGTGGGGAGTTGCGGGTTTAATTACCAGTAGCGTAGGAGTAGTAGGAATTGCGATGCTATTGAAATTACCCGCCGCTCCTAACTGTCCAGCAATTTTTTGGCCCCTGGCTACGGCAACAGTGAGAATGCACTGCGCCGAAGTAGCGGCAAATAAGCAGACAGTGAAAGACTTGCTAGAAGCGATTGCTTTAGTAGAAGCGTTGCCTAAAAATCATCCATTAAGGGCAGAAATAAATAAATCTATTCAGCAATGGACAATAGATATTTTAGACTTAGGCGATCGCGCTTTTCAAGCAGGTAAATTACCGAGTGCGATCGCCATTGCCAAAAAAATCCCCCAAAATGTCCCAGCTTACCAAGTTGTCGAGCAACGTATAGCTAGTTGGGAAGCGCTCTGGAAAAAAGCTGAGGATATTTACAGCAAAGCTGAGGCGCAGCTACCAAAAAGAAATTGGCATGAAGCGTTTATGGCGGCGGTGGGTTTACTGAATGTAGGCAACGATTATTGGGAAACTGTTAAGTACGAACAATTAAATCGGCTGATTGAGACAGCAAAAGAAGACGCGAATAGTTTTGATCAAGCCAAAGATTTAGGCGCAAGGGGTGGAATTAGTAACATTGTTGAAGCAATTAAACTAGCTCAAGAAATCGGCACAAGTAGTTACAGCTACAAAGACGCTCAAGCATTAATTCCTCAGCTAGGAAAAGAAATGCTCGATCTTGCTCAAAATGCCTTAGACAGAAAAGATGCGGAAGAAGCAATCTCGATTGCAAATCAAATTCCCCCAATTGCGAATTTACAATTAGAAGCAAAAGACTTTATTACAATTGCCGAAGCTTGGCGCAGTGCGTGGTTAGATGATGTTCCAGGACTTGAAGGCGCAATTGCGATCGCTCAAAAAGTAAGTCAAGATCGCCCCTTGTACAATAAAGCCCAAGAATTGATTGCTCGTTGGCAGTTAGAAATTGAAGATGTTGCTCACCTACAAAGAGCGAGAGAACTCGCAAAAGGCGGCACAGTGG
>CAJQOK010000576.1 GCA_905479905.1 uncultured Aliterella sp. | reverse complement strand
AGAATGAATTATCCCTGAAACAAGCACCCCTACCGAAACTTTTAAGCGCGTTACTCTATTATCAAACAAGATTGTTAAGGGATAAAACGATTAGTCAAGCTGAGGATGGGATTTGGGTGATTTAATCCGCAATGGCGCATACACCGCCGGAGAATTTCGGTTTGATAGTACCGCCACTTAAAAGAATTGGGTCTGGGGAAAGCGATCGCGCTCCTGTATCTAGCTCAAGAGCAGCAACTAGGCATAAATTAAGGGTTTTCTCTTACCTTCTTTATATCAATGAGAATTGAGTCAAAGTCTTTACGGATATCTACAAGTTGCTGCACCATTTTATCTGAAGATGCGATCGCACTTTCTTCCTGCTGACGAGCTTGGGTAATTTGCTTGTCAATTTCTCCGTAAACTTGTTGTTCAAAATCCCATAACTGTATTTGAAGCTGATCTTCTAAATCCTTAGCAATTCTTTGAAACTCACTTGTAATTTCACGGCGAATATCCGCCATTTCCTGCTCCCTCTGATGTGCTTGTTGCATTTGCAATACGTCCAATCCAATCGAGACAAGTGCCACAGCCGGACCGAGGAATCTAGCAGCATTACCAATATTTTTAGCAATACCTATAGCTTGCCAAGGCTTGAACTTAAATCCTACAATTTTTCCAATAGCCAATGTGCTTTGATGTAAGCCACCTCCAACTACATCCATAGAGCGTAAAAAGCCATTTCCGGCAGTTTTTGCAAAAGGTCTAGCGGCTAGATTTGTTAATTTAACTCCGGCTTTCACTCCAATATCTTTTATCAAATTAACTTGGTTTGTAATCTGCTCCACATTTAAACCAGTTCCTATATTTTTTGCTGATACACTCTGGTTTTTATCTAAGCAAGCTACAAACGCTTTCACTAAAGAACTTGAAAATACTTCTTCAACCTCTTGTTTAATATCTTCAACTGCTGCATTAAAGACTTGTTGCAATTTAGTTTCTGCTCTCTCATAGTGTTGTTGCACATTAATTTCAGCTTGCTTGTTAAGCATTTCAAAGTCCTGGCTGACTCCCACTGCTGTGGCAAGAGTCACGCCTTCTTTGGCAACTGCTGATGACATTTCTAGACCTATGCTCTGAATTTTAGTTCGCAAGCGATCGCGTTCTTTACGGACTCTGCGAGATAATTGATTGAGAATTGCTAAAAATGCTGAATCTCCGTTATCAGAGTTGCGGCTAAAAATCTCTTGAGCTTGATCGACATAGCTTAAAGCAATTCTTACTGGTGTATCAAACTGGGTAAGAGCAGCACGGCTATCTACGAACTCATTAAGGTTGTTAACAAAAGTAGAAAAGCGACTTATATCAAGTAAGAAGTCATCTGTTGAATCAATACCTTCGCAGTGATCTTTAGCATCAATAAAGCAGAGAGGAAACTCATCAAGTGCAAAGGGTTTAAGCGCTTCAGCAAGACTCTGACGATAATTGGCTATTTTCTCGGTTTCTTCTCCTGCTTCATCAGACATTTTATTGATAACGAGCATAATTTTCCAACGATACCCTTTGTCATAAGCTAACTTTTTGAAATTTTCTACTGTTACTGTATCAAACAGCATATACGTGAGGCAGAAAACAAGTAAATCGGCTTTGGCGATCGCCTCATAAGTTATTTCATCATGGTCTTCTCTATCAGTGAATAATCCTGGGGTATCAATTACATTAATGCCGTTCCAAATATAACTATTAGTTTTATCTGTAGCAATATCCGAATCAATTTTTATATCACGTCGTCCTGTAAGTGCCGATATAATAGTAGATTTACCTGCACTGTATTGACCAACAAGAGCAACTTTGATAACTCCATCCTCTCGATAGACTTTTAATTCTTCTTGCAGTTTTTGATTGATACTTGTTAGTTCTTCGGTATTACCTTGAATTAGCAAGCCGTTGAATTTTTCACAGGTAGATTGAAACTTTTTGCCAATAGCAGCGCCGTTGAATTTCTCTTGATTTACAATCATTTTTTCCTTATTCCTTGGTTACTTTAATAACTAACATTTTTGATAGAAATATCTTCTTGAAGAATTTGTTTCATTTCTTCCTGAGATTTTTTTAGCTGCACTTCTGCTTTAGTTTGAATTGTTGTAGCACTTCCAAACTCTCTTTGAACTTTAGCGATAGTTTTGTTTATTCCCTCATCGTTCAACTGCTCATATTGTTCGGTAGACCAGTCAACAATCCGTTTAGCATAGGCACGATTAAGATAATTAGCTGTGTCATCTAACCTTTTTTTTGCTGATTCAAGATGAGTAGAGATAGCTTCTAACCCTTGAATCAAATCATCAAAGTAGGTATCAATTGTTGTAGCTACAGAATCGCAATTCTCAGTAAAGTTGTCTTTGGCTTGTTGAAGTGTGTTTTGCCTATGTGTAATGATCTGAGAACTTAAGGAATTTGTGATATTTTGCACAGCTTCCCGGCGCTTATCATCCTGTGATTTAAAGAACTGAGCAATTCCGCCTACAACTGTAGCTGCAATTCCTAATGCAATACCTATAGGTGGAGCAAAAAGAAATACTATAGTTCCTACTAAACCTAGGACACCCCCACCAATCGTGAATAAATTCCGAAAGTTATTTGTATCTTGCTCATTATGAGCAAAATCACTGACACCTAAATTTGCTATCAGTTGTAATTCCTGTCCAACTTCCTCAATTACTTCTTTAACATCATTGCTAAAGCTTTTAGTAGTTTCTTCATAAGCAGCTTTTAAGCGTTTATTAAACTTAATCTCCTCAAGCCTTTTTTCCCAAGCAATTTGCAAGCCTACTTTATTAGCATTCCAATTCATTTCAGCAAAAGGAGGGATAGCAATTATAGCTTCTTGACAAACTGCTTCTATTCGTTGCAATAAAGATTCTTGGTTATCTTTAACGGCTGTTTGAATTTGTTTTTTGATAGTTTCTTGCTTAGTTTTTAGAGTAGCTGCCAACTGTTGATAAATGTGCATTTGTTGCGTTACCCATTTTCCAGGATGCTCAATTGCACCTACTGTAGAACCAAGCAGAGTTTGCGATCGCCTAATTGATCCATATTTTATTAAAGACTCACGGATTGAATCAAGGAAATCTTGAATTTTACTTGCTGAAAAAAGTTTATCCTTATATTCTTGATGTTCTGGTTCGTGCGATAATTGCGCGGCAAGAAGCATTATAGGAATAATTGGAAAGTAATCATTAGCATAATGCTCTTGAGCATAACGACGAATCCGCTCGATATGTCCACGTAAACCACTATTGCCATCCATTTCAAAATGTTTATTAGGGTCTTTTAAAAAGTGTTCCAACCGTCGCGTGTCACGTAGGTTGTATTTTACATTAAGTAAAACAATTAATGGTTTAGCTTTTTCTTTCAAAAGTTTTAGAAATTGAAATTCTGTTTCTTGAATACTGTCATTTGTAACTACATAACAAATAACATCAGATTCTTCAATTACACTTTCAGCAACTTCTTCATCTGTCTGACCACCAGGAGCGCCAACACCTGGAGTATCAATAATACGGATATTTTTCCACTCATACACTCGATTAAAACGAGTTGTGCGTTGCTTTCCTACGCCGATCGCTTCCCAGCCATTTTGAGTAAGAATAGCATGAAGAGTGCTTTTACCTGCCTTAGTTTTACCCATAAAAGCAATACTAAAATGATTAAGGGCGCGTTGTTTAGCAGCAGTAGACTCCCTAACACGCTCAAGGTTTGCAATAATCTCGTTAGTAAGAGATTGTGTACTATTTTGTATTTGTATCGCTACCTCTTTAGCACTGCTAGATTTGCCTTTACTATTAGTTTTGTACTGTACTTTTTGTACAGATTGAGATAAATTATGTCCTAAGTCTTTAAGTGTAGAGTTAGTTTTCTCAAAAGCTAATTCTGTATAGCTATAGTCTTCACTAGCAATCTTGGCACACTGCTCAATTGCTACATCATATTCGGGACCTGATAACAGAATTTCCCGCTCTAGTTGCTCAACTTTGCGCCCAATAGTTTCCGGTGATAGCTTCGTCGCCATACTGATTACAGCACGGGATAAAGCAGACTTCTTTTCATTTTTAAGGAACCGTGCAGCAAAAGATAAGTTTGATTGTTCATCCTTATTGCTGCTAGAGCGCTTTGTGGTAGACTCCTGGGCTTCTTGAATGATTCGATCTATTTCTCCGGTAGACCAATTCCAAATACTTGCTACTTGCTCAACTATTTCCCGCTCTAATGGTGCAAAAAAGCCATCAATATAAGCGATCGCCAAAATTTGCCGCATTGCTTCATTTTGTTGTCCTGGCGGTACTCTACAAGCTACTTCCTGTAAAGAAAGGTAGTTATCGTCTTGAGCTAGGATCTTCTCCATTTCTGCAATAGTGCTTTGCCCAATCTTTGCTTGGCGAGACAATTCACGCAGAGCTTTTGATTCTTCGGAATGGATCTGGCGATCGGCACATACTGTGTGTACAAGTAGAAGAAAGCGGTAATCTATATCGGCTGCTGTGTTTGTGTCATGAGTATTTCTTTCGGGCGCGCGCTGAGTTTGGGTCATAGCTATTAGAGGTAAAGAGCTTGGAAATAAACCTTACTCTCCAGTGTTCCCATTTTCCAGGAATAAATAACATAAAGATAAATTTTGTGTGTTGCTGAATTGGTAATTGGTAATTGGTAATTGGTAATTGG
>CAJQOK010000575.1 GCA_905479905.1 uncultured Aliterella sp. | reverse complement strand
ACATTTCGCTGCCGACAACGGATGCAAGGTATTGCTCCAAATCCACATAGTTAATAGCGAGTAGCTTATTTCCCTGAGCTATCAATAGCAGCCTCCCTCTGTACCAGTTATTACCGACGAATACCGCTCCACCATCAGATGGCTCAATCCATAGGACAGAAGGTATTTGCATTTCCCGGAATAGGATAGTTGAGTTGTTAGCACTTACCTCGAATGCTCCAGATGGCGGCAGTTGCTCTAGCCTTTGCCCATTGCCATCAATAATGTTTGCCTTCGTTGAGGAGGCGATTGCAGTATTGCTGACGTTTTGTGCGACCGCAACTCTTATTTCGATAGTTGGAGCAATGTATGGGCGGGTCTTTTCTTTGCTTTTTGAACTTTTAGCTTGGGTTTTCGGTAGATGCTTTTGAGCGATTACTTTTTTCGCCTGCTTTTTCGTTGACGGTCGTACCTGGGAGGTTTCAACTTTAGGTAAAGCTGGAGTAACTTGCGGCGGTAATGCTTTTGATGGTAGAGGTGGCTGGGGAGTAGGACGAATGTCAACTGTTGCTGTAGAGGATGGTTGCCCCGAAGACAACTGTAAGCATATTAAGGGGATAACTACCGCAGGAGTAAACCAAAATAAACTCCGCATTTCAAAGCCTCAAAAAATCCATTTGTTCGTTACTCATACTGACCTCTTTTTATCGTTAGTTTCTAGTAAGTGTACTACTTTTACAATGACAGCACCGCACGTAGGTTATACACTTATTAGATTCAACTAGCTAATCTAGCTTCCCTCATTAGCTCTCGAACTTCTGTATTTAGCAACGTTTCCTGCTGTAGCTTGACTTTAATTTGGCTACGCAAAAAATCAAGTTTTTGGTCGCGCCCATTTATTTTTTGGGCTATCCCTAGTACCTTCGCTATCTTTCTAGCCTGCCGCAACTTTAGCTTATCTAAGTCTATCCCTCGCAACAAATCCTCAAGCTTAGGATTAGAAATATTGATGGTTTTAGCTGGAGGTAGTAATCGTAAATACTTTTGCTCTCTTTGAGCTAAATTAGTTGAGGGTACTATTTTTCCTTTGTCTTGTAGTGGCAATAACCAAGGGTCGGGTAATTGACCTAATTCTTCTGGTTTTGCAGTTAACGGTAATTGACCGCTTGACTGTTGAGGGTTAGTTAGAGGCGAGTCTAAAGCAATGGAAACTTGTTTATAAGCGACAACTAATCTTGTGCCGAAATCTATTGATGCGATGGTTATAAAGCCTAATGCGATCGCGTTAAACAGAAACGTAAGTAGTTCTTGTGTAAACATAATAAAAATCTTTTTGTTTAGTTCGGCGTGTAGAGAGTGCCAAGTTTTTGATGTCGTATCTTTCCTGCGTTAGTAGTTTTAAAGAGTGCTGCTATTAAGCTACTAAAACTTTAAAACTTACTTGATTTAATACTACAATAAATCAAGCATTTTATTATTAATAATTGCATACGAAACACTTGTTAATAATAAAGATAGACTTTAGTTAACTTGTCTAATTGTCAAGTTTAATCTCCCGCCATCCTTTAGCAAATTGCTAGTATTGGGGACAGTCCCCTTGAAAGCGTGGAAAAAGTTTCGACTCTCACCACCCATTACGATTATGTCTCCGCTTTGGACAATATACTGCTTAGTTTCGTCAGTTCGCATAAGTCCGCCTAAAATAAAGATTCCGCTATCTCCTAAGCTAATAGAAATTATTGGCGCATTCTTATTCTCCTCAGTATTATCCTGATGCAACCCTAGTTTTTCGCCTTTTCGGTACAGATTGATTAGACAGGATTCGGGATAAAAATCATCGTTACCTGTTTCTTTAGCTAAACTAATTGCTAATTCACGAATTACCTGCGGCATAGGCGGAAATCTCTTTCTAGTCTCTGGATGATATTGCTGATAGCGGTATCCACTCCTATCCGCAACCCATCCTAAATCACCGCAGTTTGTCATTGAATAGTTGAAAGATTGACCGCTTGGCATACTTGGTCGAAACAATGGCGCGGAGCGTACAACGGTTCTAGCTGCCGCTAAAACTTCTTGCTGTGTAACTTTAGTAAGCTTTGATTTGAGTAAGAAAAAATCTTTATTCGCTGGCATAATCTTAGCCTGCAACTATTACTAAATAATAGCATTAATTAACAACCAAATCAAGTTACTGCACCCATACTTTTAGGGTTGTGTATTAAGTTTTTCCAAGCAAAATATTCTTTTTTTAAGTAGTTATTCTATCTAAAAACTAGAGTTAATAGTTACTTAGAACATGGTTATTGGCGATTCTGTTTCCTTAAGCAATTTGGGTCAATAGATGTTGGAAATACCAATCTCGTCTGAGGATTTTCTTGTGCTAGGGCGATCGCACTCTGGGGACGTGCCAGTTGCAATAAGTACCATTTTCTTCCATCTTTTTCCCATACGGCTAGTAAGTCGAACCCGTCGCGGGGGGTTATGGCAATTGGTTTGTGCTGCATGATAATTTTCCTTGACAATGAGTTGTTATTTTTGTTTTTACGTTCCGCCGACTTCTTATAAAAATTTCAATACAGGCGGTCGCCCTTTGGCACTGCCGAATGTCAAACATAGCTACATGAGTTCTTTCCAAAGGCAACTTCATTACTTTCGACAGCCATTTGTACGCGGTTTGACGGCTAGAGAAAACACCTAATTGCCACAAGGGGTCGAACTTGCGATGAACCAAACTTCGACACTTCCGCAACTCTTTGTTGGCTAATGTTCCCAACGGAATAATTGTTTTGGGATGACATCTCACCCTGGCATCACAATCGGGGTAGGCATCGCATAGGTAGATAAACCCGTAACTATGGCCATAGACCCTGGTGTGACTTTATCCATAACTTTGCCGCAACGGCAAGGTTATGGGTAAAGTCACAAACTTCTCCAAGTAAAATTGAGCAACGCCTAACGGCATGAAGCCACGAATCACCCAAATGCGACGCTAGGGTGGGCTGCCATCCTAGAACTTGAGCAACGCCTAACGGCATAAAGCCACGAATCGAGTGCCTAGGTGAAAACCCTTGACTGAGAAAGGCTCATTTACAATCTTACAAGCACCTTCGAGATAGAGAACCCGACGAAAACACAAAATTTACTAAATTCCCCCTTACCTTCAGCCCCTCAAACTAAGTCCATATAAACTTTTCCAGAAATGGCAAGCTTATCCTTCCAGTTTGGACTAGTGGCAAACTTATGATTCCCATCTGTCAATTACATTCAAAATTAGCTGACGCAAAAATGAGGGCTATAGTGTTGTTGATGGCAAACTTATGGTTCCAGTTGCGGCAATGTTATGAGTAAAGTCACACCTGGCACTATCTATCAACGACACTCGACTGCCACAAAAGGGACACCGTTGAGGCTTCATCGGCTTACCCCCTGCAATTGCTCCATTACCGCTAGTTCTTCAGCGATCGCTCTAGCAACGGCTAACAGTCCTGAGCGCGATAGGTCTTGGAGTAGAGCGATCGCTTTATTGAATTTTGAACAGCGATCGCAAACATGGTCAAAATCGACGGCATTAGGTTCGGTTGCTTCGTAGAGGGCGGTAATCGCAATCGCTGCTTTTTTGTCCTGGCTCAGGTAGTGCAGATGGATTTCTAGTTGCTGCAAAGTTGGCTCGTCTTTTGGGTTAAACGAGTGGCTGGTTAAGTTGAGCATGGCGTAAGTTTAGGTAGGTAAAGTAAAACCAACCAGTTGTTAGCTGGCGGGGTGAGTGTAATTAAGTTGGAGCTACTGGGAAAAAAGATTATTGAGCGATAGTTCAGGCGGCTAGTGGATTTACTCCGATAGAGTTATCACTCTGCTGCGGGTATTCCAAAGAGCGATTGCTTCCTGTTTATTTGCCGCGTGGCTTCCTTGTGCGCCACACTTGCACCAGAGCCAAAAGTATTTCCCTTGCTGGTATTGTTCTTGTTCTTGTCCACCGCAAAAGGGGCAAGGTAAAGATTCCATCGGTATTTCTTGGGATTTAACAGGTGTTCGAGTGTTCCAGAGGGCGATTGCTTCTTCCTCATCTTCTGCTGATCCTGCTTGTGCGCCGCATTTGCAGAAGACTAAGACGTGCAAACCGTCGTAATACAGATCATAAATTTCTTGTTCTGAACTGCCACAAAACGGACAGGGTAATCTTTTCATTTGTTACCTCTGAAGTTGTTTGAAACTTTTAGTTTTCTGATACCGACACTTGAATACTTGCAGCAGTTGAAGTAACAAAAGGCTGAACTTTTGCCGATACCACCGCCGTAGATGCCGCCCTGTTGAAGTGCTGGCGAAATACTGGTAGTGATTCCACATAGTTGATTGTGCTGGAGAGTCCAACCACGCCAAACAAATCTATTGCTGATTCCCATTCTTCTTCAGTAGCATTCTGTACCAAAAGCAAATCAAGAATCACCTGGGGCAACTCCACTTCTTTGCAGTCGCGCGCATTCCACGTTTTAACCTTCTCTGCCAGCAGTTCTTGGGAAGAAACTGGTGGCAGGTGGGGTCGCGCTTGTTGCCTTAAGCTGAACAACTTAGCTTCTAATCCAGTTACAGGCAAACTTAGCTGAACGCCGTCCTTGGCTCTGGCTTTACCTTTAGGTTTCCAGTTGACGATAACTGGATTGACTGGCGGCGGAATATCTAAAACAGTTGATAGCGACAAAGAAAGTTGTCCTTCTTTAAGGCTACTGTTCATGTTCAGCTTATCACCAATATCGCAATGGGGATAGATGGTTTTGACCTCTTGAGTTGCGCTGAGTCTGGCATCACCATAGACGCGCAATTTGACTTGCAAAGTATGAAATCGGTATCCACTTCTTGCCCCATTAAACTCCCGAATCAACGGTAGTGGTAAGTTTTCAGTGCCTTCTAGCAATAGCACCCTGTCTCCACTTAGCCCTTCTGTGATTCTTCGCAATTTGTAGTAGGGATGTTGAGCGAGAAAGGATTTAAGCCAAGTTTTCTGACGAGTGTTCAGACGTGGCTTAGCCATTGTCAACTTTGCGAATAATGTGCAAAAGAAACCTCTCTCCATCAGGAGTTACAAGCTCGACTGAGGCTCGACCTTCAATGCTTGCTAGAGCCGTTTCTACTGCGTCTAATAACAGAGCTAATCCTGTTGGACTAGCAACTAAGTGTGCTTCGAGTTTTGAAGTGTCAAGTTTTTCGATCATGGTTTCACCATTTTCCCAGAAGTAATAAATAGGCTGTTTAGAACTTGTCTTCGTCATCCGACACTACTGCCCACGATTCTTTGTGCTTTACCTGCGCTTGGTAATTGACACCCTTTAGCACTGGAGCCGCCTGCGCTTTAACAATAGCTTCCGCTTGTTTCAGCAGAAGCTCTGTTACGGATTCTGCTTCTTCATCCGCATCGACCTTGGCGTACAAGCTAATCCCAAGCTCAAGACTCTCGTAATTTCCTAAGTTAAACTTTTGGGTGTATGTAATACCGACTGATGTATGTTGCATATGGTTAAATAATTGGTTAACTGTTGAAAGGCGAAGCCCGTTACCGTTCCAGCTTGCGCTATCGCAAAACTCTTATCTATCGCTGTTTGGAACCCAATTGCAAATGTTGAATTTGATGATTCAACTTTTTGAGATATTGCCGTAGGACTATTTTGCCCTGTTGTTTTGCTTGTGGATACACCTGCTGATAGTGCTTCAAGAGATGCTGTAATTGGTCAAGGCTTTTGTGTTTTGTAAATACTGGTTGTAGCATCGTTAATTCTCAGTTTTGCAATACAAAATAGAGGCTAAAACAAATGCTTTAGCCTCCCGTTACTGAATGCTGTGGTAATGCTTTACGCGGTCTGGGGTATTTGGACTCTTGGCTCTACGCGCCCGTGTGCTGTATTGATTTTTGAGGTTGCTCGTGCTATAACATTTTGCCAATCTACAGGCTCAGTATAGGACGCATATACGGATTGTCCCGTTACTGGATTATAAATGCGGCAGAATGATACTTGAGCAGTGTCTCCAGGTTCTACCGCAATTGTAATTGGCTGTTTGAATTTTTCAACTGGTAATCTAGACAAGGTATACAGTAACCCTTTGGAAAACATAGTTTCTGTACCAGACTCAATCACATAATTTCGCTCTGCTTTGATATGCAAGTTGATTTTTAAGTTACGCTTACCTTTGTATTCCTTCTCCTCTGTCTCTAGTTTTTCAATAATGCCTGTTAAAGCATTGAATAGGATTGGTTCGTGTCTTTTATTTTCTCCGTCCCAAAAGTACCATAAACAGTCAGGGTATTGACGATTGGTATAGATATATCGCGGTTTGGGGGGATGCCCAAACCCTATTTGCTGTTTCGATGAGCGTAATTCTTCAAGAATCTCTTTCAAATATGTGTTGCCCACTTCGTTGAAATTTAGGAGGGTGTGTGGGTCTACATTGCTAACTTTGCTCGAATCCATTGGCTACCTCTTTATGGTACTAATGTACTATCGTGTGCTTTGATTATAAAGTCTGGCTTTTGCCGCATCCATCGAAATAGCCCAGGCATTTGCTTGTAGTTCTGCTTGAGAAAATCTTGGTAGCGTTCTGGTAAACGACCCGTTAGACACATTAGCTCCTCTCTATCCAAGCCTAGGTAGTATGCTAGTTGCTGGATTAAATATTCTTTGGGCGGGTATTCTGTACTGTCACTTTCCAGTTTAGATAAGTAGGTAAAGTCTATTTCTACCAGTGCCGCTAGTTCTCTTTGGCTATAGCCAATGCTTACTCGTGCCGTGCGGATGACTTGCCCAAAGGTGAGGGTCATAAATCTCAAATAGGTGTCTGGTTGACATTCTTGTTACTCAAAGCTTCTGCTGATGCGGACTCGAAAGCTGCATCGGTTGGTTCAGAAATTAACTTATTGACACACAGCACTTTAAGCAGGAGGTTTCTACCACCTCTACACAGCATTTGATTATTGACTGAGTGACAACGATGCTGTCCTTTTAAGTAAACTACGTTAGCAACGTACCTAGCGTAGCTTCCTGGCGTAAATGCAACTGGTTTAGAGCCTTCAAAAGGGCAAGTTATGCAAGGATAGGTTTGAACAGGCATCTGTGATAAATCTTGTCTCATAAATCGACTCCAAACTCCTTAGTCTGCCTCTCTGGGTAACTCATAGATTGCATTAGGAAACTCTAATTCTTGCGTTTCAACTTGTACTGGTAAGTCAATTTCTTCTAACT
>CAJQOK010000574.1 GCA_905479905.1 uncultured Aliterella sp. | reverse complement strand
GTTAATATTAATTATAATTAATATTAGGTTAATTGTTATGACTTTATATGCTGAATTGCACCGTCACCTAGGCGGTTCGGTAGTACCTCGCGTTTTATGGCGTTACTTTCAGCGTCACTCTACAGAATTAGTAGAGAGATTTCCCGACTATCCAGGATTTGAGGAATTTTACACGCGATCGCGCAATACTTTAGAGGAGTATTTAGAACTGCATACTTTAGTAGAAAGTGTGCAAACAGTCCAAACTCTGCCTTACTTTATTTACCGTCTAATTCGCGGCGCGTATATATTTGAAAACTTAGCTTATTTAGAACTGCGCTATACCCCTTACTTGCGGACACCAGAACATTTAAGTCAATCTGAGCGAATTGATAAAATGGCTGAGATTGTCGAGGTTGTAGGCATCGCCAGCCGTGTTCCAGAGTACCCGATTGTTACAAGCCAAATACTTTGTATGCACTCCAAGCTACCTTACGAAGTAAATAAAGCGATCGCCGACTTGGCAATTAACAACAAACAGTATGTCTGCGGTATAGATGTAGCGGGGGGAGACAGTCTTTATAGCGAAAGATTAGAAGAATTTATTAGTTTATACGAATACGTGCGATCGCATGGAGTGAAAACTACAGGACATCTTTATGAAACTTCTTCCGGCTGCTATCCTCAACTATTGCCTTACTTGATGCGGATCGGGCATGGGATTCAAATCCCTTTGTTGTATCCAGAGTTGTTAAAAGACGTAGCAAGGCGTAAGCAGTGTTTAGAAGTTTGTCCAACTACTTACTTTAAAACTGGAACTTTGTCCCAAATGCAGCAATTAAAAGTAGTATTTGATCGTTGTTTTGAGGCGGGGGTAGATGTTGCCATTTGTACCGACAATGCGGGGTTGCATAACGTCCGGTTGCCCTTTGAGTACGAAAACTTGCTAACTCATAACATCATTGACTTTGAACAACTCAAAGCTTGTCAAGATGCCGCCTTTGCCCATGCCTTTGCTTGGCCCTATAGCGATCGCCCCGCCGCAATTTTGACCGGGTTATTGCAAGCTTAAACCTGGTGATGGGGAGCTAAACTACAAGGATAACTGCGATCGCCTGTCTCAACTTGAATTGTCGCATGGTCGATAGCAAACAAGTCATGGAGTTCGCTGCATAGCTGCTTCAAAAAGCCATCGTTAGGACACCCTGTAGGCATAACTAAATGTACAGTCAGGGCGGTTTCAGTGGTACTTATTGCCCAAATATGCAATTCGTGTACTTCTGATACCTCCGAAACTTGCTCTAAGTAAGTACGAACAGCAACCAGTTCAATTCCCGTCGGTACACCGTCAAGGGCAAGATTTACAGATTCTAGTAGCAACTGCCATGTCCCAATTACAATTACCGTCACAATTATCAAACTCACCACTGGATCAAACCACAACCAGCCCGTAGTCAAAATAGCTATCCCCGCTAATACTACTCCCAAAGACACCAAAGCATCCGCCGCCATATGTAGAAAAGCGCCCCGAATATTTAAGTCGTTTTTGCGTCCAGACACGAACAATAAAGCCGTTGCCGTATTGATAGCAATACCTACCGCCGCAACGCCGATTATAAGGCTACCTGCTACCGAACTCGGCGCTCTAAAGCGTTGCACTGCCTCCCAAGCAATGCCCCCAGTAACTAATAAGAGAAAGATCGCATTAAATAAAGCAGCCAAAATAGAAGAACGGCGCAGCCCGTAAGTGTGGCTTGAAGTAGGGGGGCGACGCGAGAGAATACTTGCCCCCCAAGCTAAGACTAAGCCAAGGACATCGCTTAAATTGTGACCTGCATCCGCCAAAAGCGCGAGAGAATTTGCAAAAATCCCATAGGTAGCTTCAATAGCGACAAACCCGCCATTAAGAATAATCCCGATAATAAAGGCACGGTTATAATTTTGGGGAGCGTGGCTGTGTTCGTGGTGATGATGAGCGGACATAGGTTATTGCTAAATTAATTTTTTACGTTTGCCTGGGCAATTACTTTTAGCGCTACACGGGGCAAAAATAATCAAGAGACGTTGCACTGCAACATCTCTACATCAAGGTTTATACATTTAATCAGCAACGCCCAACAATGTATCTATTTAATTTGACACTTCCGCCATTTCAATCACTCTTTCTTCTAAGTCTTTGACTAAAAAATTCAGGGGTTTTTGGTTGCGAATTTTGTGCTTTAATCCCCGCACTTCTACGCGCATCAATACTTGCTCTAAACAATCTCGATCAAAACACACATGGCGCTGTTGATTTTTTTTGCCCAAATTAGCACCCGAAATTACGTGCAGTTGATTGTTTTTTTTCAACTGATACCACAAACCGTCCGGGGCGTTGAGATTTCTGCCGCTAGACACTCCTGGGCTTGCAGACATATATAAGGGGTCAATCCCGGCGGTTACTCCCAAAGATTGCTCGTAGTTATAGTAATAATGCAAAGGTATATCTGCTACGGGCAAATCTAGTAGCCCTTCATAGAATTGCCTAGCGAT
>CAJQOK010000573.1 GCA_905479905.1 uncultured Aliterella sp. | reverse complement strand
TCCAGAAGATAGAGAAAAAGCTGTTAAGTTGCTAGGGCAAGAAAATTGTTACAACCTCCTGGGATGGACAGACGTTAATTTACTGGCAACAGATACAAAAAATTTAGAAGCCACTTTAGAGCAGATTGCCAATCTGAAAATAGACGAAGTTTTCATTTGTTCTTGGCAGTCTATCGAAAGTAAAATGTTCCTGTATTGGAAATTAAGAAATGCCGGAATTACTTTGCATATTCTTCCTGTAGAACTAGGTGCTGTTACCCAAAACTTAGAAGTTAAAATGGTAGGTAAGCTGCTATTACTTCAATTTGAGCAACCGCTAATTATCGGCAGCGACTTTTTTATTAAGCGGTGCATTGACTTTTTGTGTTCTAGTGCTTTTATCTTGTTAGCAATGCCACTATACGCAATTATTAGCTTGGCGATTAAAATAGATTCTCCAGGTCCCATTTTTTACAAGCAAATTCGTATTGGTTTGCAAGGAAAACCGTTTAAAGTTTGGAAATTTCGCACTATGGTTGTGAATGCTGACCAAATTCAGAAAGATTTAGAAGCTGATAATGAAATGAAAGATGGGGTACTTTTTAAAATTAAAAATGACCCTCGTATTACTCCTCTAGGTAAGTTTTTACGCCGTTATAGTTTGGACGAATTGCCGCAACTATTTAACGTACTTTTTGGGGAAATGAGCCTGGTTGGTCCTCGCCCGTTACCGCTTAGAGATGTTGAGAAATTTTCGGAACATCATTTTGTTCGCCATAATGTTCTACCTGGAATTACAGGACTTTGGCAAGTTTCTGGGCGCTCAGATATTATTGATTTTGAACAAGTAATTCGCCTAGATGTGTCTTATATAGAAAGCTGGTCGCTGAAATTAGATTTCAAGATTTTACTGCAAACTATCAATGTAATTTTTGGAAAAAAAGGAGCTTATTGAATAGAGACTAGCTTGATGCGATCGCACGTTGGATAGCCTAAGAAGCTGACTCTAAACCTTACAGCTACAAAGCTCGAAAACATCATCTTTGTTGCCCAACCTTTAATTAATCCCGAAATATGGAATTTATAGATGCAGACATTCAGAAATTGTGGTTGATTCTAAAACGGCGTTGGCTGCCTGCTATGGGTGTATTTAGCTGTACCGTCGGGCTATCAGTCGTAGCTGCTTCGATGCAAAAGCCAGTATATCAAGCCGAAGGAAAGCTTTTGCTCAAGAAGATAAATGACACTTCGGCGGCAACGGGACTAAGTTCAAGAATAGGAGAATTAGATACTTTAGCTCAACAAACTAACCCTTTGAAGACAGAGGCAGCCGTGCTTAGTTCTATACCCCTTGCCCAACAGACTATCACCACACTTAATCTCAAAGATCAAGAGGGCAATCCGCTCTCACCTGAAGGCTTCCTCAAAAAACAGAAGATAAAACAGCTTACAGCAACAGATATATTACAAGTTTCTTATAAAAGCACTGATTCAAAGGAAGCTGCCGCCGTTGTCAACAAACTGATGAGCCTTTACACAGAAAACAACGTACTCAGCAATCGTTCTACTGTCTTTTTAGCTAGTGAATTTATCACGAATCAGCTACCTAAGACTGAAGCGAGAGTTCATCAAGCAGAAGCAGAACTACGCAAATTTAAAGAACAAAATCAAATTGTCTCCCTAGAGGATGAAGCACGATCGGCAGTAGGGATTACTAAAGAACTAGAAAGCCAAATTAATGCCACTCAAGCGACGCTAGCTAATGCAAATGCCCGATTTGCCAGTCTCCAGCAGCAAGTGGGTATGAGTTCGCAGCAGGCTGTGGCGATGAATTCTCTTAATCAATCTGCCGGAATTCAAAATGTACTTACAGAATTTCAACAGATAGAAGACCAGCTAGCAATTGGGCGGACTCGTTTTCAAGATGACCATCCGACAATAGTTAATCTAAAGTTGAGGCAAGCCGCCCTACAAGCTCTATTACAAAAGCGAGTAGATACCACTGGATTTCCGCTTCAAGTGCAGGGCGCAAATCTACAAATTGGCGCAAGCAAACAAAAACTGAACGAAGAACTGGTGAAATTAGAGGAGGAACGCTTAGGTTTAGTCAATCAGTTAGCTTTGCTAGCTAGTACTCAAGAAACTTATAAACAAAAAGCGAACGTCTTTCCCAAGTTAGAACAGACACAACGAGAACTAGAGCGACAACTTGGAGCTTCCCAATCTACCTATCAGATTCTTTTGCAAAAGCTTCAAGAATTAAAGGTTGCAGAAAATCAAAATACTGGAAATGCCAGTATTATTGAGCCTGCCTTGGTTCCTATCAAAGCTTCGATTAAGCGACCAGCTTTGATCGTAGCTTTAGGAATGGTGCTGAGTGTTTTACTATTTGGCGCTACTATCGTCGTTTTAGAAGTCAAAGACACATCAGTTAAAACCCTCAAAGAAGCGCAAGAGCTATTTGGATACACATTTTTGGGAATTATTCCTTTGTTGGGGAAGAAAAGCACCTCGCGCAATAAAGATTCAGAATCGACAGTTCCAGAACTTCCAGTTAGAGATACCCCGCGATCGCCACTTAGCGAAGCCTATCGAATGCTTCAGGCTAATCTAAAGTTTCTCAGTTCCGATAAACCTCTGCAAGTCATTGTTGTTACAAGTTCTCTCCCCAAAGAGGGGAAATCTACGGTTTCTGCCAACTTAGCTACAGCTATGGCTCAAATAGGCTATCGGGTGTTGTTGATTGATGGAGATATGCGCCGTCCAACTCAGCACCATATATGGAAACTGAATAATATTTCTGGTTTGAGCGATGCGATCGTTGGTCAGGC
>CAJQOK010000572.1 GCA_905479905.1 uncultured Aliterella sp. | reverse complement strand
ACTACCTACTGGGGAAATTCAAAATTTGCTTCCATTAGCGTTTGAAAATTGGTTTGAGTATGCAATTAGAGCGCAACCCCATCATACAGATTATTCTGGAGTTGTTTGGCATGGCTCTTACATAACTTGGATGGAAGAAGCAAGAGTAGAATGCTTGCGATCAATTGGAATAGAATTTGCCGATTTAGTTGCTTTGGGTTGCGATTTGCCCGTTGTAGAGCTTTCCATTCGCTATCATCGCCCAATTCAATTAGGAATGGCAGCGATCGTAAAAACTCGGATGGTAAATGTTAGCGGTGTAAGGATTAATTGGGATTATCAAATTCAATCCCCCGATTTTCAAGACTTATATGTGTCAGCGCAAGTAACGTTAGTAGCTATAGATCGAGAAAAAGCTAAGATTATGCGCCAATTACCCGCAGCAATAAAAGAAGCTTTAGCGCGATTAGCCGCAAGGGGCGAAAAATAACTATGTCATCTCTAGAGAAACGTTTAGAAGCCTTCCGTCAACTACCCTTACGCGCTCAGTTATCTTTGATTAATTCTACCGCTAGTAATGAAGTTTTGAGCCAAAATCAGGAGTATTTGCAGAGTTTAAACCGCATCCATCAAGAGTGTTTACTCTCTGCAACTCCCGAACAAAAAACTGCTTACGATCGCTTTATCAAAAATGCGCCTAACTAAGTCCAGTAAAGAATCCGGGCTTGAGGAAATCTCTTTTGAATCTCGCCTTCAAAAAAGCGGCGCATTACCTTCATAATATCGGCGTTATAAACATACTTTGTCCCACCAAACTTGTTACGCTTGACGCTGCGCTTTTCTTCGTCTAAATCTAGTTTGGTGTTGGGATACCAACTTAACAATACTTCTTTTGAGCCTGGGGTAAAACGGTGAGAAATTAATTCAAAAGTTAAATCGCAATCAAAATCAAGCGCCGCCGAAATTTCATCAAATAGTTGACTGTAGTGCAACTCCCAATCTTCACCCGGCATAATTGGGGCTATAACTATTCCTACAGGATAGCCACCACCGCCCAGACTTTGTGGGAGTGCCAATTTTCTCAATGCCCCTAGCCGTGCCGTCACCTTAGCTGTACCGCCCTCAAACCGTCCAGAAACGGGCGCAGCGTTGACACTTACACGACAGCGCGTATGACCGTTGTGAGGCAAATCTAATAAGTTATCAACCGCGTCAAACTTGGAAACCCAACGCAGATAACCATCTTCCCGCGTCCCAAAATAACGGATAGCTTCAGCCAAACTTCCGGTTAAATGCTCAATTCCCAAGGGGTCAGTATAACAACTAACTTCAAAGCTTTTAGCTTCCCCTGATTGCTCATAGTTAGCTAAATTTGCGAGTATCTGCGGCAAGTTGGCAAAGACGCGAATTACTGGCGGCCCTTGCAAACTCCCGGCTAAATAACAATATTGACAGTGGGCTGGACAGCCTTCGGCGATGTGAAACTGCCAATCTGCTGAGGGGGGAATAGGACTAAGCTTGAAGGCGCTAGGAGGAGCCGTAACCACTGCTAAAGTACGTTTAGCAAGGTCGTAGGTTTCGCGGGGTGTCTCGCCACGTAAGCCCGTTAAACGGTTGCGGGGTAACTCCTCAATAGGTAAATTAAAACTTTGCACCCGCTCGTAAAGTTGCTGTCCCCAAGGTTCATCTAGGGCTGCGGGAGTGAAGATAACGCGATCAGGCATCCACAATTTAGGTTGCGATGTCTCAATAGTGGAAAGGTTTTGGGCTATAGTGCCTGAGTTCATTTAAGTAAAAATGTAGAGTGCAAATAAACTAAGACTGACAAAAAAACTTGGTAGCGCAGAATTATTATCCTGCGCCTAATAGCTTAGTTTTCTAAAACAGATCGGATACGTTGCTCTAATCGTTCTAAATCTAAACCGCCTTCATCACGAGCAATTCGCCTGACCGTTTTATTGACATTATTGAGGTCTAATAATAAGTCGTGGAGAATTTCTTGCTGCTGGCGTGATTGGGTAACTTCGCGGGGTTCTTGCACTAAGTCGCGCACGATGGAGTCTTCAGCGCGAGATGCTACCACCGGGTCTTGCTGACCTTCTACTTGTACAAATGTCCTTCTACCTGGCCCTCTATCTTCTTCGATGGGAATGACGGCGGTAACTTGGTCGGAGCGGACATACTTACCGAATCCTAAATGTACCAATACCGAGGACTGTATTCTCATTTAGCTGTTGTTTTTCTCTTTGACTTATCTCTATTATCGAACATTTAAAGGCGTGCTAGAAGCTTTACACGCAACGGCTTTTGCTACTTTTTTGTAGGGTTTGCCGCTCGGCGATTATACTGCTAACAATGATTAAAATGATGAGCCGGGTTGCTTGAGAAATTCTGCTTCTGCGGGTGTATTTGTCCGTCCCAGAATTTTGTTGCGATGGGGAAAGCGCCCAAAGCGTTCGATTACCGCCTTGTGACGCAACGCATACTCGATAGTATTTGCGCTTTCTGGATGATTTGATAAAGTTGCAAATAGTTCAACGCACCGCTCTTGATCGGCAAGGTTTTCGCTATGCTCGAAGGGTAAATAAATAAACCAGCGTTGTACGGGTAATAAAGCGCGATCGCTTCCCCTTTCTACTGCACCTTGAGCAACAGACAGCGCCTTGGCATCTGTCGCAAAGCTTTTTGGCGTACCACGAAACATATTGCGCCCA
>CAJQOK010000571.1 GCA_905479905.1 uncultured Aliterella sp. | reverse complement strand
CAAACTGCTTCTACCGCCTAAGCTAGAATTTTGTTTACGCGCCCCTGGTGCTATGGCTCGAATCAAACCATATTCTTGCGTCAAAACTGTAACCAGGCGATCGGCTTCACCTAGCGGCATACTTTTAAGATTAATTCCAGTTGCTTTATAAGTTCGACTCATTAGTTAGCTATTAGCAGTGGGTGGAGGCTAATTTTTTTGTTAGGTAAACGATTTTAAACTTAGTCTTTCTCCACAGTATCGCGTTGACGCAGCAAATCGACACCGCGAGATGTACCTAAGCGAGTTGCACCAGCTACTACTAAATCCAAAGCTTGCTCAATTTTGATAATTCCTCCCGACGCTTTAATTCCTACGCGCTCTTTTGCTAGTTCGTAAAGCGACGTTACATCGGCTACCGTTGCTCCGCCATTCCAGCCTGTACTTGTTTTCAAAAATGTTACGCCTGCATCCATACATAGTTCCGCAGCAATGCGCTTTTGGGCATCTGTCAGCAGGTTAGTTTCTAATATTGCCTTAACTGTGACTCCAGTTTCTTCACATATTTGGGCAATTTCTCGGTGTACTTCTTCAGTTTTGCCCATTCTGAGCCAGCCTAAATTGATTACTACATCAAGTTCTGTTGCCCCATTTTCTACCGCTTCTCGCGCTTCGTAAAGCTTAGTAGCGGAAGTATTTGCACCGCTAGGAAAGCCGATAACCGTACATACTTTAGGATTCTTCCTTTGGAGCAATTCAACGGCTAAACGCACATAACAGGGATATATGCAAACCGCCGCAAACTGATATCTATCTGCTTCTTGGCACAATTTTTCTATTTGCTCTGGTGTCGCCAAGGGGTTAAGCAGGGTGTGATCGATTAAAGGAGCAATATCAATATCTGGATAATCTGCCGCCATTAGGTCGCCTCACACGTTTATCTTATTAAGTTTTATCAGAAAACTTTACATAAATTACATCTTAACTTATTAGAGTAAAGATTTAGATACATTAAAATTGATTTTTGTTGTTATAAGCGATAGTTTTAATAAACTGTCAAAATACAAAAAACAATATTTATATGAATAATTTAAGGGTAACATACTACGTTGTCAAAAATTAAAATTGCTGACTTACCATCAGTTCATTTATTAGATAAAAATAGATTACCTAACTGTGCAGCTATATATTTTGTAACTGACAGTAATGGACAAATTATTTATATTGGCAGAACAGTAAACTTGGTTGCTAGATGGAAAGATCATCATCGATTTAATCAACTAAAAAGGTTTAATCGCAAGAATCTTCTTAGTATTAGCTGGTTAAATTGTAGTAACGATGTTAGTACGCTCTCAAAGCTGGAAAATGAGTTTATAAACTTATATAAGCCGCCGCTAAATTGGACTAAAGTAGTCACGCCGATAAGAAAAATTACTCCTGTTGAGACAGCATTACAACAAAGTCTTCAGCAATTAGCAAAGTTGAATACTGTAATCTTTGGATTTGACCCCATAGCGGGAGAAATACCGACTATATATTTGAATTATCCAGTTTACGGTAGACGCGGACTATCAGGGAGTATAAGAGTTGCGTTACGCAACATTAACAAAAAAGCTAGTTCTTTGAAATGGAAAGAGTATCACACAGAACCTAAATCTTTTGGCAAATTTGGATTCTGGGAAACTGAATACAACGGTATAAGAATAGATTTGAGTCCAGGTCAAGGCTTAGTTGATATCATGCAAGATTCAACTCGTAGAACTATTGCGGGAGTAACGTTTATGGCTCTTAGTGTCTTGCAGCTAGAGACAATTATAGAAAGTGTACCAGAGATTAAAAAAGATACCCCAGGGTTAGAAGCTGTAGAGGAAGATCCTATACCAATGAAGTTTATTGGTAAACTTCCGGCTAGTAATGGGAATAATAAGAGTGTTGTTGAAGTTGAACCCTGGGAAGAATTAGAACCTATGCCTGAAGGTGAAGTTAGAGAAATGAATCGCCAGTTTTTGGATGTAGACGGCGCAGAAGTAGAAGTATGTACTAACGAAAATGGGAAGCACTTTGTTAGACACAATGTTTATTGGTGGATAATGCACAAAAGTAAAAATCCCGATCCAGAGCTTGATTGTATAACAGAAAAGTTACAGCAACTAATAGATAGATTGCCTAGCATGAGATGGTCTGGCTATAAATTTAGACTTGAGACGATTGTATTTGGTGAGGACAATGTAGAAGTTGAGAGCATATTACTACCACTAGCTATGTTTGAGGACGTGATGAAAAATGCTAAGTCAGGTTGGGGTGTCAAGCTTTTCCAAGAAATTACAAGCGGTGAATATAAGTCAAAACCGGAAGATGGAGCAAGTGTAAAACTATGTGCATGGTTACAGCATAATTCATTATCATCACTGCTCCAAACCAACAAAGTCTAAACAAACTATACAGCCTTGTAATTTGTCTACGATTTATAAGGCTGTATAACATGATTAACATTCGTTAACACATATAGCTCGTTAACGCGATCGCACTTGTTGCATAATCATTTCTACCTGCTGTACTTCTGCAAGCTTATTTTGCGATAAGTAGAGTTTTTTTGCTCTTTGTAAAGATGCGACAGCTTCGGTGACTTTACCTTGACCCCAAAACGCTACACCTAAGTTTTGATGAGAAGTTGGTTCGCTGGGGTTAATTTGAACTGCGCGGTTAAATACGCTGATTGCTTCGATAAAATTGCCTTGAATACCTAAAGTAATCCCTAAATTATTGTAGGTTTCTAAGTTTTGGGGATTAATAGCTAAAGCTTGTTTAAACGCTACAACAGCTTGGGCAAATTGATTTTGACTGCTCAAAGCCAGTCCTAAATTGTTGTGGGCATTTTCAAAAGTGGGATAAATTTTGATAGCTTGATTAAAAGCTGCGATCGCACTGTTAAATTTTCCCTGTTCTGCTAAAGTGACACCGCGATCGTTGTAGACTTGGGCTGCTTGGATTTTTTTAGCTTCAAGTTGAGAACTTTGTTTAATTGCTACAGGTATTGACTCTGAAGCAAACATCGTCTGTGGAGCTAGTATAGCCGTACTCATTATGCTTAATATTACTGCCACAATATTTTTTTGCATAAAGATTTTGATAATAAACTATTAAAACATTGTAG
>CAJQOK010000570.1 GCA_905479905.1 uncultured Aliterella sp. | reverse complement strand
TTAGATGCAAATAAATTGGTTTGCGCGGCTTCAATTCCACATTCAGAGTTTCCCGCCATTGGATGGCCGCCCACAAAGTTTGACCATAAAGGCGCAATAGCCTCTACTACTGGCACTTTAACGGAGCCAACGTCGGTTAATACGGTGGAGGGTTTGAGGACAGGAATTAGTTGGTTTACGGTAGGTAAAATCGCCGCTAGGGGCGTACAAATAAATATAACTTCCGCATCGTAAAGGATAGCAAAGTCTATACTTGCCAAATCTACGACACCGCGCTCGATTGCTTTATCACACACTTGTTCGCGCCGACTTACGCCCAAAACCTGATAACCACAAGCGCGTAAATCTAACCCCAAAGATCCGCCAATTAGTCCTAGTCCCACAATGCCAATATTCATAGATTAAATAAAAACTTAGCTAGTATGATCTTGCCAGGGATAAAGTAGTTTAAGTTGTGGAGTACATAAATATGGGTTTGCGCGATCGCTTTAGTAAATTAACTGGTGGTACTCGTTTTGTTGTTTCTCGTTTATTTTTGCATCTCGCTGGACAAGAAGTAGCACCAATATTAGGGGTATTAAATCGTACTGCTAGAGCCGCTATGGATGCTGATGGCGACTTGGAAGTATTGGGAGAGGGGTTAGTTGAAATATGTCAAACTCTGTTGCAATACGATGAATACTGGCTTTCGGCGGCGAACGAAGGCGATGTATTTTGGAGTGAAGGAGACGCGGGAGATTACGTTAATGAACTATTTACTGATTCTGCACAGCGTTACCTCAGCGAACCAGATTTTAGCAACACCCCAACAGATCAGCCTTTGTCTATACCGATAACTCGTAACTTGGTAGTAATGATTACGGCGGCTTTTACTGGAGAAGTACCAGAACTTGAAACCGATCTTTCTAATATCACCGCTCTCAAAGATGGCTTGAAAGCCTTGATTAATCTGCATTACCAAGAAAAATTGCAAGCAATTCAAGTACATTTTTCTCCCGCGCAATTGGGAGATGAGTTGACTAACGATCAATTGTTGCAAAATTTTACAGAGTTAATCCCCCTATAAAGATAAATATAGTAAGTGCGATCGCCTAGCATAATCTTAAACTTTGCATGGTAATTTACACTTATTCGCTAAGTTAAAAAATACAGAATTATGGAAGTAGATCCAACCCAACCAGTAATTGAAACTCCTGGAGTGAAGGTAGTTATAAAGCCTGAACCTCAGACTTTTTCCCCTACCAGTCAATCTATGCAAAAAGGACAATGGATAGTTACTCAGGTTGTAGACTTTTTATCGCAACTATCAGAAAATTTAGGCAGTTTTTTTGGCGAGAATCAATCACTATTAATCAACTTGGGACTGATTTTTGGCGCAATCATTGCGTTTCGAGTCAGTTTAGCTGTGATAGCAGCTATTAATGAGATTCCTTTGGTAGCACCAACCTTTGAATTAGTTGGAATTGGCTATTTTATTTGGTTTATCAACCGCTATTTGCTCAACACCTCAAATAGGCAAGAGTTGGGGCAAAAAATCAAAGGATTTCTAGACAAGTAGGTTTGATTGTAGGCGATCGCTTTTTAGTTTAATTACTAGGCGCGATCGCTTTTTCATGCAACTTTAGTGAAATGCGCGATGGCAACGAAAACGCCGTACCCGGCATCGTACTGCTTGTCTAGTTATGGCTAGTAGAATTTTCTTGGGGGAATCACATTACACTAACTGAGTAGGCACGAACTGCTGTATCTACGGTCACAATCGTTAAATTATTTTGTAAAGCTTGGCAGATAAGCATTCTATCAAATGGATCACGATGCAATAGTGGTTGGCTTAGTTGAATCACGCTACTTTCGTCAAGAGCAAGACTAGCAATTTGATGTAAATCGCGTTGTTTGGGTAAATAAGTGGCGGGATGCTCTGGTAAAGGCAACTTACCTAACTGATACTTGATAATTGCCTCCCAGATAGAAATTACACTCAAATAAACTTCGTTTTCTGGATCGCGAATGGCATTTTGAATATTTTTTGATAATTGAGGATCGCCACTAATAAACCAAAGAAAAATATGCGTATCTAGCAAAAGCTTCATTTACCCTCAAAGGCTCTAAGCATATCTTCCGGTAACGGGTCGTCAAAATCATCGGGAACGGTAAACTCGCCTGCACATAAACCAAAGGGTCGCAATTGATTAGGAATAGCAATAGGTCTAAGTTCCGCGATCGCTTTATCCTGTCTAATAATAACGATTGTTTCACCAGCTTCTACTCGGCGGAGATATTGCAACACTTCGCGTTGCAAGTCATCAACAGTAACGTTCATTCCTTAGATTGCCTTAATGTACTTGTCTTGTATAGAACCCATTTGACATCTCTTACTGGGATGAAGTAAGGTCATGTTACTCTCTAGTGAAGTGACGATGCCATACTCAAGCAGCTTAACTGACGCAGAATGGGAAGTTCTCGAACCGTTATTGGTGGAAGTTTTACCGCCGAAGAAGCGGACAAGACCCTCAAACTGGACAAGACGAGACATCATTGATGGCATCTTTTACCAACTGAAAAATGGGTGCAATTGGGAAGACTTACCCAAAGACCTGCCGCCTTACTCAACGGTCTACTGGCACTATAAACAGTGGCGAGAAGCGGGAGCCATTGAACAATTGATGAGCGTCTTGCATGAGCAAGTGCGAGAACAAGTCAAAAAAAAGCCAAGTGGACGACGTTAATTATCATTGACTCTCAAGCCGTACAAAACACGTGTAATGCAAGTGTCAAATCTAAAGGGTTTTGCTTCTACAAAGCAACTAATGGCATCAAACGGCATTTAGCAGTTGATACATTGGGGTTTCCTTTCTTTACCCACTGTACCAGCGCTAATCTCTCCGATGATGCGGGATTGATTGAGATGTTGACGCTCAACATCGACTACTTCCAGTCCAAACCTGTGAACATTCCCAAAATCACAATCTTGTTAGATCGTGGCTATCACCCAGGGCGTTGCTGAAAGTGTAATGTTTTTCAATTAGAAGCCAATAAGAGAATCAAGCTTTAAAGTTGCACATCTGCATTAATTTATTACTAATTCAGCAATGCTATAAGTCTGACTCGCAGATGAAAACCAGATTGTAAACAAATATAGATAAATGTTGAACTTTCTACCCTTTAGCTGTGAAGTAATTATAGGAAAACTTCAAGCGTTACACTGCTAAGGAGAAGAAACTATGCGAAGAGGGATACCTGCATCACTCCTATTTCTAACACTGAGCCTAACTACTACAGTTCATGCAGCACCAGTCGAAGATTCAGCGCTAGATAGATTGTCGAACGACAAAGCAGACACAGTGTTTGAGAATGCGCCGGATAATGTGTCTAGTAATGCGACAGATGAGGCAACCTCTATTTCCGTACGCGGCACGTACGATTACATGGGTACGGTAGGGAGTAATGACAAGGTGATAACTAATGACGCTTACCCAAAGGCTTACCCAGATCGTGCAACAGCAGCCGAAGATTCAACACTAGACAGTGTATCGGAGGATAAAGCAGACACAGTGTTTGAGAATGCGCCGGATAATATGTCCAGTAATGCGACAGATGAGGCAACCTCTATTTCCGTACGCGGCACGTACGATTACATGGGTACGGTAGGGAGTAATGACAAGGTGATAACTAATGACGCTTACCTAAAGGCTTACCCCAAGGATGGGCAGTGTGGACTACGGGTAAATACACCACACGCCTCGAACACCTATTCTGAGGAGATCCACACGCGCATTGAGTCGTTCTGCAAGGTTCTTCCCTTAGTATCAAACACGATTAGTGCTAAAACTTATCGCTCACGTTGGTATGGCTGGCAGCGAGTAGCGACTCTGGCAGCACAAACAGTTTCAATTCCTAGCGGTAGAGTTCAAAGCTATCGCCGAACCGCTGTGGCAAAATGCGAGGCAGGAGACTGGTATCGCTATCGAACCGAAGGGTTTGGCACGGTCAGCACCGGAGTTCAGAAATTCTCAGCCGCAGCCTACGAGCAGAACGACGACGAAATCCAATGCGAGAAGCGCTAAATAAAGTACGAATGCGAAACTGGAGACGACACATTTGTCTATTCGTAACCGGTCTAGCTATTAGTGCTGGGTGCGCTACTGAACGCTCTAGCTCTGGCAAACGTGGTGTTGTCTTAAACGCTAGGCTCTCACTTGCTCCTTATCTACCAGACGAGAAGTTGGCTGCCCCTAATACGTCGCCATCCTTTATCGTTGCTACTCCTACTGAGTTGTCGTTACAACCATTCTACCGCGACTGGTTAGCCGCTGGTGGTAGCACAAATACTCCCCCAACTTCAATGCTCTGGCACCTAAGCACACAAAACTCAGCAACACTTGGATGGCTGAAAACTTCACAAGTGCCAATTCGAGTCATTGTCTACCTCTATGCAAAAGTAGACAACAAAGGAATACCTCCTGAGGGTTCAGGTAAAGAGTATCGCTGTATATTACTTAATTCTACGTCAGCTAATTTAGAGCAACCTCCATGTACTTACCGCCCCTTAGTACACTCTGGAAAACCACTAATCGAGTTAGCAACAGCTAACCAGTTGGATACAAACGATCAGTGCTATGTAATTGTAAATGCAGCTTGGATTGCCCACTATTCCCAATCTATAGGTGGCGCTACGGCTGAAGATCGTGCTAATCAGGAAGTAAGTGCGTCATGGGGATGGCGACGTTGTACTACATAATGGGCGTTGCGGAAACGGCAATGATATTTTGCTAGAATGGATAAATGAAATGTCCTAATTGCAACTCCTATCAAACAGTTAAAAACGGGCAGCGTAAAGGTAGGCAGAGTTACAAGTGCAAGCAATGTGGTCATCAATTTCTGGAGTCATATCGCCCCTGGCAGTACTCAGATGAGGTCAAGCAGTTGTGCATGAAAATGTACCTCAATGGCATGGGACTGCGAGGCATTGAGCGGGTAACTGATATCCATCACACTACAGTAATGGGTTGGGTAAGAGAAGCTGGAACGCGGCTACCAGATACACCAGAGACAGAAGAGGAGCCAGAAATCACAGATCTTGATGAACTACAGACATTTGTGGGCAATAAGCGCCACAAAGTCTGGATATGGACTGCGGTGAATCATTGGCAGCCTGGGATCATCGCTTGGACAATTGGCGATCGCAGTTCTGGGACATTCCAATTGCTCTGGGTAGTAGTAAAGTGTTGGCAAAGTTTTTGGTATGTCACTGATGGGTATGCGGTTTACTCCAAGTTCATCGATGGCTCTCAACACATTGTTAGTAAGACTTACATGACGCGGGTAGAAGGGGAGAACACTCGGCTACGGCACTATTTAGCACGGCTACATCGTAAAACCCTTTGTTATTCCAAGTCGATAGAGATGATTAAATGTTCTGTGCGATTATTGTTGCACTATCTGCGGTTCGGAACAGTGCCTATTCCCGTCTAAATCATTACTCTTTCCGCAACGCCTCACCCAGAGCATCTGAGACAGGAGTTAGAGAAGATATATCCACAGATTATGAAGAAAATAAAGTTTGAATTGTCAACCAAGCCATCTAGACAAGAAAAGGCAGTGACAGGAAAGTCTGGATTTGTTCCAGCTATTGCTCGGTGGGTGATTGAGCGTTCCAATGCTTGGATGGAGCGTTGTAAGATTCTGGTTAAGAACCATGAGAGAACCTTAGCAAGTGCGACCACTAAGCTCAACCTTTGCTTTGTCAGGTTAATGATCAAGAGGCTTGCAGCTTCTTAGAGATGTCAAATGGGTTCTATATATGTTAGAGCGATCGCTTATTTATGTAAGTTTAGCCAGTGCGATGGCTGCGCCCGCCGTACCCGGCATCGCACTTCTTCTCTCGTTATAGCTAGTTCTTCTTAAATTGATGTTTGCATCATCTTTATCAGGTCGGCGTGCAACAGGATTGTTATGCTGTATTTGTACTAGAACGAGGCGCTGGCTATCTCACTCGATACGGCAAAGTATTCTCGTGTGAAGTCAATGGCTGCTTGCTCATCAAAACCTTTGCAGGTGTAAATCACAATCGAGAAAAACTTAGCATTGCTCCAAAAGTAGGCTGAGATGCCAGAGTCAATAAGCGGAATAAAGGCATCGTATCCTGCATTTTTCTCTTGACCCATACTTGAAGTAGGTGCGAAGATAACAGGCTTACCATATGTCCGAAGGCTGAGATTTTCAGCAATATCAAGAAGATATTTCTCTACAGTCTCCCTACTTATATCAATAGTGTAGAAACTTTCAATCAGCAATCGCTGCCGAAAAATGTCTGGTGCAAGATTCTTAATCATATTTTTGTTCAAGGTGTCATTACAGTTTTGTTGCAATAATAATGCCACTTGCCCAATTGAGTTTTGTAATAGTCAAATCGTGCCTGCTATCCAATTGTGAAACGAGTGACATAGCTTTGGGTTCATGATCTTCTAGCCAGTTTGTCTGAGGTAACATATCATCTATTACATAAAAACCCCCTGGCTTCAAAATGTGCAATACCTCATCAAGGTGAGTATATTTTCCTGCCCATGTATCGGCAAAAACTAAGTCGAATTTTTGATGACTACTCTTATATAGAGTTTCAACAAAAGCTTCAGCATCTTCTACTCGAAAAGTGAGGCGATCGCCATTGCCCTAAATATTTTTGAGCAATAGAAGCTACGGTACAGTCATTTTCCACTGAAACAAGCCGTGAATCTTTATCCATGCCGTCAAGTAGCCAAGCTGTAGAAACACCCGTACCAGCACCAAGTTCTAATAAATTACCACTGGGTTTACTTGCAGCTAAAGTTCTCAGCAACGAACCTGCTAACAGTTCAGATGCCATTTGGAACCCTATTACTAAGGTGTCAGACAAAATTTTCTCGACAATAGTAGGCACTTTCAGATTGTTTTGCTCGTTCATTGCTTGTCTATGTTATTGGGGTAACAAGGTCGCCTTGATGAATAGTATAAGCTTACCTAACCTGTAGTGTTGTGAGCGACACTTTTCATCTACACCCAAATTGGAAACGAAGCGGCATAACTAATTATTATATTAAAAGTTTCCGTCTAATCTTTTATTTCATAACACTGTACAAGCATCGCAGTCATTTGCGATCGCCTATTAAGCCAATCTGCACTACAAAAAGCGATCGCCTATTCAACTCTATCAAAGCGCAAACTTCGCCCTGTACCATCATCAACAAAACTTTCTTGACCAATACTTACCAATTCAACAATGATTTCCCGTGTTGTTGGTTGCCAATTACCAAAGCGATTACCCAAGGGGTAGCGCCAGAGGCGATCGCCTATTTCTACTATATACAGCAGATTTCAAGTTAATGAAGTACAGTAACAGCAGTTTTCAAATCCCAGTAGCAGTGAGTTATTGAGGAGACGAAAAAGAATTACGGGCGATCGCGCAGTAGAATTTGGTGTTTGCCTTGACTAATGATTCCTTGTTGCTGCAATTGCTGTAATAGGCGTGTCACCGTCACTCGCGTTGTGCCTAGCACCTCTGCAACCTCCTGATGAGTCAAGCGGAGCGGAATCAGTCGTCCCTGCTCTACCCTAACGCCAAATTTAGTCGCCAACCAGTTCAGAAATTGTAGAAATCGTTGCTGAATTTGTCCGTGACGAACTCTGAGCAGTTCTTGCATCTGGTAAATATGAGACAACATAACCCGATGTAAATCCCAGCACTCATTTTGCTTCAAGGTGATCGCTTTTACATTGGTCAAACATTCAATTTGGTAAGGTTGGATGCCAGCAAGAAGCCGACCAATTACATCTCCTACTCCCCAAAAGCCCAAAGAGATAATGGTGCCATCAGATGCTAATGTCGATGTGCGAACCACTCCAATCTCAATTTGCCAAAGAATACCATTATCTAGTGGGATATACTCTCGTCGCTTGAACGCCCGTTGAATTTGGCGCTCTCTTCGCGCTGGGGCTGTTTTGAAAGGATATAATGCTTGGCGACTCGCAAGATCGAAGTCTTCCATTATCTCCTCTAGCTGAATTGTTGGTGTCATAGTTATAGCTCCAGAAAAATCTGCTTTTTTTATCGCTTTAAGCAAGGATGTCTACCCCGATCAAATCTTGGCATTACCGTCTGTAAATTGGGTGCAAAACCTAAACAGTCAATCGCTTCTTCGGAAAAGGCTTTGCACGGATGCACGGTACATTTCAACAGATATTCACCTGTGAAATACTGGCAGCTATCGCATGGCACTTGATGCAGTTTTTTAAGATGACGGATACCTTCACAAATCGTATGCCAAAAACTCCAGCAGAAGAAACCTGTTAGCAAAAAGGCACCGCAGCGACATCCAGCGATCGCAATCAATTGAATCACTGAGGGACAAATAGAGTATGGCATGGCTAAGTTCAATTTTACGAAAGCTCATTTCTGACTAGGGCTACTCAACAAGAATCGAGGCTGCTTTGGGTTCAAAATTGTCAGCTAGAAACAGTTTTTCCGATCTGGGGTTGTTCAGACTTGGTAGTAGAGACTTCCAAAAGCTCAAAATTTGTTCTCCTGTTTGTTGAGGATAAAAATAGTGAAAGAAATAGCGCCCACCCGGACACACCCAAAGTTTTGATGATTCTGCACTAAAATACTGCTGCCAACTGCGAAGTTGGTGCGGATCGACAGCAACATCATCCACACTGCCACACACCAGCAGAGGTACTGCTACTCGAATTGGTGTTAAGTTCAAGCATTTGACAAGACTATGAGGAGATAGCGAATCGTCAAGATCCCGATCCAAAATCTTCACCAACGCTTTTGTCATAGGTTTAGACGAGCAACCAAACAATATATCTACCATGCGAGTCAATAAGATTTGACGACTACAGGGTAGAAGGTTGCGCTGGGCGTAGTAATATGCCTGCCAATCTAGAGCAGGATATGCACCAACGGATAGTAACGTTAGCGATCGCACGCGTTCGGGATGTCTTTGGGTATACAGCAACGCCAATAGCCCGCTAACCCCGTGACCGATTAGATGAATTGGGCGATCGTGGTGTTTCAAATAGTCATGCAGCAACACCAAGGCAATGTCGAGAGAACAGGGTTCATCGGGTGAAAGTTGATATTCCCACTGAGCAACTGGAGTATGCTGTGCAAGGGATTGCAGCAATGGGCGATTGAATACTTGTAAATGCGGACTGGCACTTAGGCAAAGCACATCAGGCAAATTAGACATGATTATTTAGTATGAGTTGATTCTGTTACGTTCCAAGTTGTACGATGCCGGGTACGGCGTTTTCGTTGCCATCGCGCGATCAGTAAGTATTCCGTAGAACTGGTAGCAAAAAAAGAATTCGCTTGGTAAATCCAGTTTGGTTATTACTATCTACACCCCAAACTCTCGCTTCAGTTGTGCCACCCAAGTATTGATGCGCTTGTCAGTCAACTCTGACTGATTATCTTCATCGAGAGCTAATCCAACAAATTTGCCATCTCTGACAGCTTTAGACTCATTAAATTCGTAGCCATCGGTTGACCAATAACCAACCGTAGTACCACCCAGTTCAGAAATCTTTTCTTCCAAAATACCCATTGCATCCTGGAAATTATCGGCATAACCAATTTGATCGCCAGGTCCAAAATAGGCAACCTTCTTGTTACTAAAATCGATGTTGTCTAGCTCATCATACAAGCCTTGCCAATCGGCTTGTAGTTCACCAATGTTCCAGGTGGGGCAACCAATGATCAGATATTCATAGCCCTCCAGTTCAGCCGCTTCAGTATCCGCAGCATCGTGTAGTGTTACGACATTATCGCCACCAAATACTCTCTGAATAGTTTCGGCGAGGGTTTCGGTGTTGCCAGTTTGGGTTCCAAAAAATAAACCAATTTTAGTCATATCAACGTAATTACTAATTGTGGACGGAAAAAATTTAAGTTACAACGTAATTGCCCAAGGCGTTTCGGGTAAACCTGAATTGGACTCGCAACGACTGAGCAAAAAAACGAGACTGGTCTGTGTCTGCAACGTATGAGACATCTGCGCTGGAATGAAGATAAACCGCCCAGGTTCAAGAGGAACAATCTCCTGATTCAATGTCAAAGTGCCGTGACCTTCTAGCACCGCGATCGTCACATCCTTTTCCTCACAGATTTCTGGCAGTTTCTGCGCCTAAACTCATCAAATTCTGTTGATACAGGGTTTGTTGCCCGCTCGTGTATTCAACAATCTCGAAATTAATTACTTGCCCAGAGGCGGCGTTGAGTGGCAATAACTGGAGATGAAACGGTCGATGAATAGCCGTAATCTGAACCATAATAAATACTTTTGTGTCAGAAATTTTTAGAGAAGGACTGTCTACGATTGAGGAGGCTTGGAGCGATCGCACACACAACAGTAATGCTTACGCGATCGCCTAAACGTGGTGCTATAACAAATCGAGATTACTCAACAATTGAAATGAGTAAGCTCAAATAAAGTCATTCCCCTGCCCACAAGTCAATCCAGCGTGAGCAATATGCGCCCTCAGTAGTTTGCCAGAATTAGTTAAATGAGTATTTCCCGCCCAGCAAAGAATAGTTTCAAGTGCTTGAGCTATCGTTCTGATCATGCAATATATTCTCCTAAATCAGGTTATCAAAAAATTAGAGTTTATTGAGAATTATACTCAACTAACTTAGAGGCATCTTAACATGACTATTGCAATCTTTTCTAATTAAATATAATTAAGAAATATTAAGGCAATCTTTTCTAATCAAAGGCTAACCCATGATTTTCTCCTGGTTTCTTAAACGAAGGCGATTTAACTCGATTTTAGGGAAAATGCAGTTGGGGTAAGCACAATACTGTGATTATGCTGTTCTCTGCTAGTTCTATTCCAGAAAAAAATTGATAATCAGTTGCAACTAACTATTGTTTACTGTAGAGTTATTCTTGAGTTTTATTAGTAATATGTGTCAATAAGTTAGTCTTAATTGCGATGTTATTGATGAATTTACTAACGGCAAGTAGGTGATGAGGACTGAAAGTGAGACAACCGCAGTTAGGGCAAATTCTGTTAGTTACAGGCTTTATTTGGTTTGGCGTTGCCTTAGAAGCTACAGCACGGCTCGTTCCCAGTAGTGAAGTAAAGTATCCAGTAACTAACGCTCAACTGTTAGTGCAGTCGCCAACATCAGAAATTGTGCAAGTAACGGTAGTCGAAGCCAACCCCACCGAGCAAGGTGTGGAGGTGATTTTACAGACGATTGGAGAACAGTTGTCTGTGGTCAATCGCAGTAGTGGCAATAGTTATATTGCTGATGTTGTTAACGCCCAGTTGCGCTTACCCAATAATGAGTCATTCCGCCAAGAAAAACCAGTTGCAGGAATTGCTGAAATCACAGTGAGTAACCAAGGTACTAATACTATTCGGGTGACGGTAAAGGGTGAAGCGGGTTTGCCTCAAGTTGATTTGTTTGACAGTGATGAGGGATTGATTTTTGAATTTATACCTAAAGTAGCTGCTACGCCCCAGCAACAGCAACCAGAACAAGCACCTCTAGAAAATCAACCAGAACAACCATCAGCAGAGACTAATGAGCCAATAGAACTGACGGTTACGGGTCGGCAAAATGGATACAGCGCACCCAACGCTACTACTGGGACGAGAACAGACACCCCGATTATTGATATTCCCCAATCGATTCAGGTAGTGCCTCAAAGGGCGCTTGAAGATCAACAAGTCATTCAACTAGATGAAGCATTACGCAACGTCAGCAACGTGATTTCTGGCGGTTTTGATACCTTTACAGAAGCTAACTATACTATTCGAGGTTTTGATGACGCGCCTCTATTAATAGATGGTTTCAGACAATATGGCTTTCAAGAGGTTCCAGAAACAGCAAACTTAGAACGTGTCGAAGTTTTAAAAGGGCCAGCTTCAATATTGTATGGAGAGATTCAACCAGGCGGGATAGTTAATGCTGTGACTAAAAAGCCATTATCAGAACCTTTTTACGAGGCGGAAGTACAACTTGGAAGTTATGACTTGGTGCGATCGCGGCTCGATATTTCTGGCCCCTTAAGTAATGGCGACAACCTACTGTATAGACTAAATGTGTCTTATCTAAATAGTGAAAGTTTCCGGGGTTTTGACCAAAATTTTGAGCAATTTTTTGTTTCGCCTGTTTTAGCTTTAAAACTAAGCGAAGACACAGATATTACCTTTGACGTGCAGTATTATAACCGCGAACGAGCGTTTGATGCGGGTTTGATTGCTGTAGGAGATCAAGTAATTGATGTTCCGCGCGATCGCATTACTGGCGAACCAGACGACTTTATTGAGCGGACATTTGTTAGTACGGGGTATGCTTTAGAGCATCGTTTTAACGACAGTTGGACATTACGCAATGCCTTTCGCTATGCAAGTAGTAAAGTCTTTAGCGATAAATTGACGATTCCCACTGCCTTTGATGAGACAACGGGCATTCTTGATCGCGTTTATGCTTTTGATGATTTTTACTCCGATGACTACGCCCTACAGACAAATGCCGTCGGTAAATTTGCTACAGGTTCAGTAAAACACACCCTTTTATTTGGTGTTGATTTGAATCGTACCGACTCTGATACCTTTGCCAAGGCTGATTTCTTCAATTCAGTACCCCTAGATGTATTCAATCCCGTTTATGGCACTACTCCTCGGACTTCGCTAGATGTTTTGCTCATAGATCGGAAATCTACAACAAATAGGTTAGGTATTTATGTCCAAGATGAGATTGCTTTTTCTGACAAGTTGAAATTACTTGCAGGCTTGCGCTATGAAACTGTAGACCAAGAAATCGAAAACGAGCCAGCACTTTTCTATCCAGGCGGTGACACCAATCAATCTAATGATGCTTGGACTCCGCGTATAGGAATTGTTTATCAACCAATTGAAGCAGTATCCCTTTACGCCAGCTATTCGCAATCCTTTAATCCCAATATTGATAGATTTACTGTTAATGGCGATCCCCTAGAACCAGAACGGGGTGAAGGGTATGAAGTTGGAGTTAAAACCCAATTATTAGAAGGTAATCTGTTTGCGACCTTAGCGTATTTTGACATTACTAAACAAAATGTGGCGACGGAAGATTCTAATTTTCCAGGGCTAGGCATTTCCGTAGCCACAGGCGAACAACAAAGTCGAGGCATTGAACTTGATGTTAGCGGGCAAATTTTACCTGGATGGAACATTATTGCCTCTTACGCACACACAGATGCTGAAGTTACAGAAGACAACATTATACCTACGGGCAACTCACTCTCCGGTGTTCCTAAAAATAGCGCCAGTCTATGGACAACCTATGAAATCCAAAGCGGTGATTTTCAAGGTTTAGGCGCTGGAGTTGGAGTCAACTACATTGGAGAACGTGAGGGCGACTTAGATAACAGCTTTCGTTTAGGTAGTTACTTTCTCACTAATGCGGCTATTTTTTACCGCCAAGATGATTGGCGTTTTGCTCTCAATTTCAAGAATATTTTTGATATTGACTATATTACTGGCGTGCCTTTTAGCAGAACTAGCGGGATTTATCCTGGCGAACCTTTTACTGTGATTGGCTCAATTTCGGTGCGGTTTTGAATTCAAAAGTATTAAAGGACTCTATTCCAGTGATTAATGCCAAAAACTTCAAGAAATTCAGTTTAATTGGCAGCTTGTACGTGTCGCAGTATCTACCCGCATGGTTTCTTTATGATGCCTTACCTGTTTTCATGCGTCAGCAAGGGGCTTCTTTAGAGACAATTGGCATACTTCCAACACTTGCTTTACCAATAACGCTAAGTTTTCTATGGTCGCCTCTAATTGACCGCTATGGTTTTACTCGCTGGGGACATTACCGATTTTGGATTATCTGCTTCCAACTGCTCGTTACCTGCGTTACCGTAGTCTGTGCCTTTT